>JAAXJP010000531.1 GCA_012269805.1 Rubrivirga sp. | reverse complement strand
GCCATGTCCTCTCCTCTCCCCTGGCGCGACGTCGCGCTCCCCCCCGTCGCCGAGCGGTTCTGCCGCTACGCCGAGGTCTGGACGACCTCCGACCCGGCCTCCGACACGTTCCCCTCGACCGAGCGCCAGACGAGTCTCGGCCGCCTGCTCATCGACGAGCTGACGGCGCTCGGCCTCGACGCCCAGATGGACGACTGGGGCTACGTCTTCGCTACCGTCCCCTCTCCCCTGCCGCCCGCCGAGGCCGACGCCCTCCCCGTGGTCGCGCTCGTCGCCCACGTCGACACGTCGCCCGACGCGCCGGGTGAGAACGTCCGGCCCCACGTCCACCCCGCCTACGACGGCGGGCCCGTGACCTTCCCCGGCGCCCCCGACCTCCGGTTCGACGCCGACCGCCAGCCGGCGCTGGCCCGGCACGTCGGCCACGACCTCCTCACGAGCGATGGGACCACGCTCCTCGGCTCCGACGACAAAGCGGGCGTCGCCGCCATCGTGCAACTGGCGGCGGATCTCGTCCGCGCCGCCGCCGAGGCGGCCGAGATCGGCGAGCGGCCCGCGCCGCGCCCGACGCTCCGGCTCCTGTTCACGCCCGACGAGGAGATCGGCAAGGGGACCGACCGGCTCGACCTCGCCCGCCTCGGGGCCGACGTAGCGTACACGCTCGACGGGAGCGGGACCGACACGCTCAACGTCGAGACGTTCCACGCGGCCGAGGCCGTCCTGACCGTGGAGGGCGTGGGCGTCCACCCGGGCTACGCGAAGGGCGTGATGGTCAACGCGGCACGCATCGCCGCGGCCTTCGTCGAGGCCCTCGCCGACGATCCGGCGCCCGAGACGACGGAGGGCCGCGAGGGCTACCTCCACCCGCACACGGTCGAGGCCACGACCGAGCGGGCGACGGTCAAGGTCCTCCTCCGCGACCACGACGCCGCGGCGATGGACGCCAAGCGCGACCGCGTCCGCCAGCTCGCCGCCGAGACCGCCGATCGGTTCCCAAGCGCGACCGTCGACCTCGCGATCACGGAGAGCTACCGCAACATGCGGTCCTACATCGAAAGCGTGGACCCCCGGGCGATCTCCGTCGCCGTCGAGGCCGCCCGGACGATGGGGGTCGAGCCCGCCCTCGAGCCGATCCGGGGCGGAACGGACGGCGCGCGGTTGTCCGAGAAGGGCCTCCCCTGTCCCAACGTGTTCACGGGCGGCTACGACTTCCACAGCCGGTTCGAGTGGAACACGGTCCAGAACCTGGAGCGGACGCTGGCCTACGCCCACGCGCTCGTGCGCGAGTGGGGCGTCCAGTCCAGCACCAGGGCGGACGGAGCCCCCGCGTAGCCACCCCACGGAGGCTTCGCGGATCACGACTCCGGACCGACGGTTCTTTTCGCGACCGCCCCCGTCCCGCCATGCCGCTCACTCGTAAGCAGACCCGAACGTTCGTCGCCGTCATGGTGGGCCTGATCCTCGGGCTCTCGGTCCTCGCGACCGTCCTGATTACGCGCGGGTGGGACAACGAGGACGTGCAGGAGCAGGTCCGCGAGCAAGAGACGGAGCGGATGCGGGAGATGCCCCGGTTCTCCGAGTAGCGCTGCCTCGGCGTGTTCGCCGAGGCGGAAGGGGGCCTAGCTCAGCCGCCGCTGGAGGCCGTAGCCGAACGCGATGAGGGCCGCGGCGCCCACGGCGACGTAGACGGGCCGCGACAGCACGGCCTCCCGCCACGACCCGTGCTCCGGCGGGAGTTGGTCGAAGGTGTGGACCGTCTCGATCTGCCCCGAGTCGCCGTGGACGACCACGCGGCCGGCCCCCAGCTGGCGGACGTAGCCGGCGGCCCGGTCGACGGCGGCCTCTTTGTCCTCGGTCTCGAACGAGAGCGACGGCGACCCTTCGAGGCGGACGCCCCAGCGCTCCTCGCGCGGGACGACGTGGTACACGTTGCGGCTGGGCATAGAGGGGTTCGGGGCGGGTGAGCCCGGTGTACGCCCGTCCGTACCATCCGGTCCCCCCTGATTCCCGGACCGGATGAAGCGCCTCCTCCTGATCGTTCTCGTCGCCGTCGTGCTGCTGGTGCTCCTCGGCGCCGTCGGGGTGTGGGGCGCGCTCCACCGGAGCCTCCCGACGCTCGACGGGGAGCACGCCCTCGCCGGCCTCTCGGCGCCCGTGACCGTCGAGCGTGACGCGGCCGGCATCCCCACGATCACCGCCGAGAGCCGGGCCGACGCGGCCCGGGCGCTGGGCTACGTCCACGCGCAGGAGCGGCTGTTCCAGATGGACCTCCTGCGGCGGGCGCCGGCCGGTGAGCTCTCCGCGCTCCTCGGCGAGGCCACGTGGCGGACCGACTCGACGCTGGCTGGCCACCGCTTCCGCGAGCGCGCACAGGAGTCGGTCGCGGCCCTCCCCCCGGACCAGCGGGCTGTGCTCGACGCCTACGTCGCCGGCGTCAACGCGGGGCGGGAGGCGCTGGGCGCGCGGCCGTTCGAGTACCTCGCCCTCCGCAAAGAGCCCGAGCCGTGGCGGCCGGAGGACTCGATCCTCGCCGCCTACGCGATGGTCCTCGACCTCCAGTTCGACGGCGGCTTCGGCGTCGAGCTCGAGCGGGAGGCCGTGTACGCCGCGCTCCCCGAGGCCCTCGCCGACTTCCTCACGCCGCAAGGCGACGCTTGGGACGCGCCGATCGAGGGCGACGCGATCGCCCCGCCGCCCGTCCCCACGGCCGAGCAGCTCGGGGGCTTCCGCCTCGGCGCCGCGGCCGGCGCGGTCGACGACCCGCCCACGCCGGGCTCGAACAACTGGGCCGTCGCGGGCGCCATCAGCGAGACCGGCAGCGCCATCGTGGCCGACGACATGCACCTCGGGCTCCGGCTCCCCCACATCTGGTTCCGCGCGTCGCTCGCGTATGGCGGCCGCCGCGTGACGGGCGTGACGCTGCCCGGCGCGCCGCTCGTCGTCGTCGGGAGCAACGGCAGCGTGGCGTGGGGCTTCACCAACTCCTACGGCGACTACATCGACTACGTCCGCCTCGTGGAGGACCCGGACCGCCCCGGCCATGTCCGTACGGACTCAGGGAGCGTCGCCGTCGACACGCTCCGGATCGACGTCACCGTCGGCGACGAGGTCCGCCAGCGGACCGTGATCGACACGCCGTGGGGGCCCGTCACCGCCCGCGACGCCGACGGGACGGCCTACGCCATGCAGTGGACGGTCCACCGCGCGGAGGCCACCAACCTCGGGCTGATCGACGTCGAGACGGCGACGTCGCTCGACGAGGCGCTCGACGCCGCCAACCGCTCGGGCATCCCGGCGCAGAACTTTGTGGCCGGCGACCGGGCCGGGCGCATCGGGTGGACGATCGCCGGGCAGATCCCGCGCCGCGTCGGCCGCGACGGGCGCCGCCCGGTCGACTCGACGGACCCGGACGCGCGGTGGGCCGGCTTCCTCTCCCCTGCCGAGGTCCCGCGCGTGACGGACCCCAAGGACGGCCGGCTGTGGACGGCCAACGCCCGCGTGGTCTCCGGCGAGGCGCTCGCCGTCATCGGCGACGACAACTACGCGCACGGGGCCCGCGCCCGGCAGATCCGCGACGGGCTCCGCGCCCTCACGCCGCCCATCTCCGAGCGCGACCTCCTCGGCGTCCAGCTCGACGACCGCGCCGTCCTGATGGGTCGCTGGCGCGACCTCTTCCTCCAGACGCTCGCCGAGGCCGAGCCGACGCCCGACCGCGACTCGCTCCGGCTCCTCCTCGACGGCTGGGGCGGCCGCGCCGCGCCCGACGACGTCGGCTACCGGCTGGCGAAGGAGTTCCGCGCGGCCGTGGTCGAGCGCGTGCTGCCGCCGCTGATGGCGCCGGTCCGCGCCCGCGCTCCGCGCGCCGACCTCCCGGCCCGCGACGAGACGCCGGTGTGGGCCCTCGTCACCGAGCGCCCGCCGCACCTCCTCCCGCCGGGCTACGCGAGCTGGCAGGCGCTCCTCGAGGACGCGGCCGACGGCGTCGCGGACCGCCACGACGTGCTCGCACGGGCCACGTGGGGCGCCGCCAACACGCTCCGCATGGAGCACCCGATGGCGGGCGTCCTCCCCGGCCTCGGCGACCGGCTCGCCATGCCGGCCGCGCCCCAGCCCGGCGACCAGCGGATGCCGCGCGTCTCGGGCGTCGGCTTCGGCGCGTCGCAGCGGATGGTCGTGTCGCCGGGCCACGAGGACCGCGGGATCTTCCACATGCCGGGCGGGCAGGCCGGCCATTTTCTGTCTCCGTACTGGGGCGCCGGGCACGAGGACTGGGTCGAGGGCCGCCCGAGCCCCTTCCTCCCAGGCCCGACAGAGTGGACGCTGACGCTCACGCCCGCGGAGTGACCGAGGCGGAGGGGGCTCAGGCCGCCCCCTCCTCCGGCGACGTCGTCAGGCCCACCGACTCTTTGAGTCGCTTCCACCGCTCGGCCGTCCGCGTCGCCCAGCCCTCCGGGCGGTACCGCCGCACCATCAGGACCGAGCAGTACGCCCGGTCCGCGATGACGTCCGGGATCGTCCCGAACACGGCCGTCCGGATGGACCACTCGTGCGAGGCCCCGATGATGACCAGGTCGTACGTCTCCGCCGCGAGCCGGCCCTCGATCCCCTCCACCACGCCCTCGGCCCGGTCGACGTGGTACAGCACGGGGTTGTAGTCCCCGACGATCGTCGCCACGTCCCGGACGAGCGCCGCGCGCTCCTGCGCCGTGTCCACGTCGGTCCGCACGATGCGCTGGAGGTGGACGGCGGCGCCCGTCGCCCGCGCGATGCGGACGGCGAGCTCCAGCCCGAGGCGGGCGTGCGCGCCGCCGCCCCACGGCACGAGGATCGACTTGATCTGCTCCACGCCGCGGTCGCGGAGCACGGCGAGGTCGGCCTCGGTGTCCATGATGACCCGCTTGACCGGCGTCTCGCTGCGCGTCCGGGAAAAGCCCCCGCGCCAGCCCATCAGGAGGAGGTCCGCCCCGTGCGCCGGGACCTCCTCGACGAGCCCCTCGAACACGTCGTGCGCCACGTCGGTCTCGGCGCGGACGGCGGTCTCCGCGAGGGGCGTGGCCGCGGCGCCGCGCGCGCGTGAGTCCCGCCGCGCCTTCCCGACGAGGTGCTGCAGCGTCTCCTCGATGGCCGGCCGCTCCTCGGCGAACTGGTCGCGGGCGACCGAGAGCGGCGTCTGGTACGGCACGCTGACGAGGTGGAGCCCCAGCACGTCGCCCCCCGCCTCCTCGCCCGTGGCGACGTAGCGCCCGACGCGGAGAAGGTGCGAGCCGTGCGCGGGGTTGGCGAGCGCCACCAGCACCCGCCGCGGGTCGTCCGCGTCGATCGCCGTCCGCACGGGCAGCGCGCCCTCGGCCTCCGCGGCGTAGACCGGGGCGGGCTGGGTAAACACGGCCCACCCCGCCTCGGCGAACCGCGCGCGGAAGTCGGACAGGGCGTGGTCGATCTCGACCCGGCTCCGGCCCCAGACCGCGTACCACGCGAGGCTGAACAGGATCAGCCCGACGAGGGCCACCTGCGCGAAGGGCCCCGAGTACACGATGATGCCCAGGCACGCCAGCGCCGCGAACCCCTGCACATACGGCGCCCCCGGCACGCGGTACGAGGGCCGGTACCAGTCCGGCCGCGCCGCCCGGAGGAACGCGCACCCGACGTTGAGCGCGGCGTAGCTGTACAGCTGGAGCACGCTGGCCGTCTTCGCGAGCGTCTCCAGGCTGTCGATGAACAAGAGCGCGAGCGTGAGGCCGCCCGTGACCAGGATCGCGCGGTACGGCGTGAGCCGCGTGGGGTGGATGGCCGCGAGCCCGTTCGGGACCATCCGGTCGCGCGCCATCGCGAGGTTGATCCGCGAGGCGGCGAAGATGCTCGCGTTGGCGGAGGACAGCGTCGCCAGCAGCCCCGCGAAGATGATCACGCCCGCGCCGAACGGCCCCAGCAGCGACCGCGCCGCGGCGGTCAGCGGGTCCCGCTGGTCCCCGATCGTCGACTGCGAGAACAGCCCCGCGATCACGAGCACGATGAGGACGTAGAGCAGCGTCACGAGGACGACGGACCCGATCAGCGTCCGCGGCAGGTTCCGCGCGGGGTCTTTGATCTCCTCCGCGACGGCGGCGATCTTGACGAACCCGAGGAACGACACGAACACGAGCGCCGTCGTGGCCGCGATGGGGGCGGTCCCGAAGGGGAGGAACGGCGTGTAGTTCTCGGCCTCGATGTGGAACCCGGCCAGCACACTAAACCCCCCGAGGATCACCAGCAGCACGAGCACGACCACCACCTGGAGCCGCCCCGACTCCTTCGCACCGACGATGTTCAGCACGACGAGGAGCAGGCCGCCGCCGACCGCGCCCCAGAACGGCGTGAGCGGCGTGAACTGCGCGAGGTACTCGCCCAGCCCGAACAGGTAGAACGCGATGGCAAACGTCAGGCTCAGCCAGATCCCGATCCCGGAGATGGCCCCGAGGGCCGGCCCGAGCGCCCGCGAGACGAAGTAGTAGTCGCCGCCCGAGGTCGGCATGCCGGTCGCGAGCTCGGCCGTGCTCGCGGCCGTGATCACGCAGACGAGCCCCGCCGCGAGGTACGAGAAGATGGCGGCCGGCCCCGTCGCGGCCACGGCCACGCCGGAGAGCAGAAAGATCC
>JAAXJP010000261.1:5126-6638 GCA_012269805.1 Rubrivirga sp. | reverse complement strand
AGTCGGCCGGGGACGCCTCCACCCCATCGATCTTCCAAGGCTGCCCGGATCCCGCCTCGCGCTCCTGGCTGGCGACGACCCCGCCCCCCTCCCCCCGGCCGACTCGGTGGCCGACTGGAGCGGGGCTTCCGTGTGGAGCCCGCCGTGCGCTCACGCCGCGCGGCCGCTAGCGGGCCGTCGTCGGGAACTCCATCTCGCCCAGTTCCACGTCGAGATCCGCCACACGCGCCGCGAGTTGGCGCTGGGCGGCTCGGAGCGCGGCGTTGTGGATCGACGGGCCGATCTCCTGGAGCACGAAGTCGAGCAGGAAGCCGGCCGCGAGGTCGCCCAGGTCGAGGCCGAGTTCGTCCCCGGCGTAGTGCTGGAGGGCGGCGACGGCCCGAGAGCGGGCGCCATCGGAGAGCGTGACGGGCATGGGTCGGGGCGAGGTGCCCCGGAAGGTCCGGCGGCCCCGGCCGTGGTGCCACCCGGCCCGCCTCGGCGCCGAAGCGGGCGAGGCGAGGTCAGCCGCCCTCGTCGTCCCGCGACTTGAGGAGGCCCTGCTTCTTGAACGAGATCATCGTGGTCTCGAGCGTTCCGTGGCGCATCCGCCGACGGACCTCCTCGACGGCCATCCCCGAGTTGAGCCAGATGAGCGCGGCCGTGTGCGTGAGGCTGTGCGGGCTGATCCCGCGCCGCTTGACCTTCGCCGCCCGGAGGTGCGTGTTGACGCGCCCCCGGACCGACCGCGTGTTGAGCCGGGTGCCGGCGCTCCGGTGGCCGTGGCTGACGAAGAGCGGCTCCGTCGGGGCCGCGCCGTCGCGCTCCATGAGGTAGATCTCGAGCGGGTCGATGGCCGCGGCGTCGAGCGGGACCGCCTCGTCCTTCGACTGGCGGCCCTTGCCCTGGACGTGGAGGAACGTCCCCATGAGCGTCCGGTCCACGTCGCCGACGTCGGCGCGGACGAGCTCGACCTCGCTGAGGCCGCCGTAGACCATCAGCGCGATGAGCGCCCGGTCGCGCCGGCCGATCTCGGTCGTCTTGGGCACCGCCTCGAACAGGGCCTCGACCTCGTCCTCGGTCAGCACGCCGCGCGTGTGGGACTGCGGCCGGCGGTTGCCCTTGACGCCGCGGGCCGGGTTGTCGTCGAGCTCGCCGCGGGCCACGAGGTAGTCGCAGAGCCGGCGGAGGGCCGTGAGGTAGGTGCTCACCGAGACCTGGCTCAGCTCGCGCTCCTCCATGAGGTACGTCTTGTAGGCCTCGACGTCGCGCTCGACCCACCGGAACCGGCTCGACGGGCGGGCCGCGCGCGTGGCGTGGTACCGCTCGAACTCGTTGAGCGTGCGGCGGTAGGTCCCCCGCGTCTCGGGGCTCTTGTCCTTGAGGTACTCCGTGACGAAGCCCTCGAGGCGGTCCTCGAGCTGGGCGACGGAGAGGCGGAGCGGCGGGTCGGCCATGCGTCGGGTTCCATAACGGCTATTCCAAGCTAGACGAGAGGCCCGGCCCGGGCAAGAGAGGGGATCCCCCAAGCGG
>JAAXJP010000261.1:0-5116 GCA_012269805.1 Rubrivirga sp. | reverse complement strand
AACGGGAGCCCAGAGCGCCGGTCGGACCCCGATGCGCCGCCTGGTCCTCGCCGCCGCGCTCCTCGCCGGGTGCGGCCCCGACCTCTCCCCGCTCGCCCCGCCGCGTGCCCCGTCGGAGCGCTACGCCGACGCGCTCGCCGAGGCCGGCCTCGACTCGACCCGCCTCGGCCGCGCGTTCACCGAGGCGGGCGCGGCTGCGCTCCAGGAGCCGACGGCGCTCGACCTCCCCGCCTCGTCCGACTTCGACGTCGAGGCGGCGGTGCCGTCGGCCACCGGGTGGCGGATCGACCTCCGACGCGGCGAGCGGCTCGTCGCCGAGGTCGCCCCGGACCTCGCGGACTCAGCGCGCGTGTTCGTCGACCTGTTCAGGGCCGACTCCGCGCGGACGCGGATCGACGGGTGGGAGGTCGCGCTCGACACACTCCGCATCGACCGTGTCGTCGAGGCGGACGAGGCCGTCGTCCTGGTCGTCCGGCCGGAGCTGCTCGCAGAGGGAACCGTCGGCGTGGCGATCCGCACGGACCCGTCGCTCGCGTTCCCGGTCGCGGGCGTCGACGAGGGCGCGATCCGGAGCCGGTGGGGCGCCCCCCGCGACGGCGGCGCGCGGCGCCACGAGGGGATCGACGTCTTCGCCGACCGCGGGACGCCGGTCGTCGCCGGTGCCGCGGGGCGTGTCGAGCGCGTCCGGGAGACGCCCATCGGTGGGCGCGTCGTCTGGGTCCGCGCCGACGACCAGCCAGTCTCGCTGTACTACGCCCACCTCGACCGCCAGCTCGTCGAGGACGGCGACCGCGTGTCCGTGGGCGACACGCTCGGCGAGGTCGGGAACACGGGCAACGCGGTGAACACGCCGCCGCACCTCCACTTTGGGGTCTACGGCCGCGGCGGGGCCACCGACCCCGAGCCGTTCGTCGTCGGCCGGCGGGCGGGGTCGCGGACCGAGTCCGTCCGCTAGTCCTGCCAGTCGGCGAGGGGGCGGACGAGCCACTCGCCTCAGGCCCGTTCGAACGAGACGGCGCCGGGCGGGGCGGCGCCGGGGTACCACCCGTGGCCGAGGCCGGGCAGGACCTCGACACTCGACGCCGCGAACGCCTCAGCCGTCCGGCAAACGTCGGCGGGCGGCGCCACCGGGTCCTCGGCGCCCGCGAGGAGGTGCACGGGCCGGTCGGCGGAGACTGTCGGCGCGAACCGGACCGGGTCGAGCCCGTCGAGCGCCTTCCCGCTCCGCCCGACGGTGTGGAGCAGCCGCGCGAACTGGAGCATCCCGACGGCCGGCTCGCCGCCGTAGCGCCGGGCGGCCGCGTCCGCGACGCCGCCGAGGCGGAGGCCCGTCGCGACCAGCGCGGGCGGGAGGCCCGAGAACCGCGCGAACCCGTCCACGAGCCCGCGCGCCATCGCCCCGAGGTCGGGGTGCCCAATGGCCCCGAACAGCCGGTCGCCGACGCCGTCGCGTGCGAAGGCGAGGCTCGACAGGAGGCACCCGAAGCTGACGCCAAAGAGCGCGCGCCGCTCGGCCCCGATCCCGTGCTCGGCCTCGGCGAACGCGAACACGGCCGGGAGGTCGGCGGCGACGCCGTCGAACATCGTCTGGGCGAAGGGGACGTCGAACGCCACGCCGCGGCGGACGAGCGCGGCCAGGTCGGCGCCCGGGTGGCCCGACGTCGGCCGGCGGACGCCGCCGAGCGGGGTGTCCACCAGGACGGCGCCGAACCCGGCACGGGCGAGCGCCGTCGCGGCCGGCACGCTCCGGTCCATCCCCTTCGTGATGCCGTTGAGGAGCGTCACCGCCGGCGCCCCGCTCCGGCCGTCGACCGGAGGGACGACGATCGACTCGAAGGTGGCGAACGCCCGGTCGAGGTCGTCGTGGCCGGTGTACGGGTGGATCCGACGGAGCCGGTACCGCACGCCCGACAGCCCCGCGACGCGCACGCGTCGGGCGTCGAGGACCTCGAGGGCGGCCGGGGCAGGAGTCGCGAGGGCGGGCACGGTGTTACAAACCTGTTACGTCGTCCACGCGGGCCAGCCGGCCCGGTTCGCCCGCCGGTGCGAAGTCGGGGTGATCCCGAGCCCTAGGCCGCGGCCCGGACGGCAGGCATCTCCGCGACGGGGGCGCCCGCCTCGGCCGCCCGCCGGACGGACCACGCCGCGCCGACGGTCCCGACCGCCAGGAGCGCCTGGAACGCGGCGCCGCCCCACGCGCCGAGCGCCGCGAGGCCGACGAGACCCGCGACGGAGTAGGCCGCGAGCGCGATCTCCGCGAGCCCAGCCTCGCCCTCCCCCCGGCCGCCCTTCGGCGTCCGCGCGAACGGCGTCCGGCGCCCGACGACGGCCTCGGCGACGGCCCGGGCGGCCGGGACCACGAGCACGACCGGCGCCGCGAGCGCCGCCGGCACACGCGCCAGCCGCCCCCGCCACGAGTCAGGGTGGACCGCGCGCAGCGCCACGACATGCGCGACCACGACACCCGTCAGCGCCATCGGGCCGAGCACGGCCGCGACCGCCGCGCCGGCGCCCATCGTCCCCAGCGCGGCCATCACGGGGTGGAGGAGGATCACGACGAGGAGCGACGGCAGGCTGAGCGACAGCGCGAGGTGCCCGGTAAACGCGAGCTTGCTGCCGATGGGGAGGCCGGAGCCCCAGAGCGCGCCGAGGCGGAGGCGGGCGACCTCGGCGAGGCCCTTGGCCCACCGCGCCTGCTGACGTCGCCACGCGCCGACCGTGGCGGGAAGGTCGGCGGGGACGGCGACGTTCTCGGCGAGCCGGGCGCGCCAGCCGGCGGCCTGCGCGCGGAGGGCGAGGTCGGCGTCCTCAGCGAGCGTGTCGGCCCGCCAGCCCCCCGCGGCGTCGATGGCCGCGCGGCGCCAGACGCCGCCGGACCCGTTGAACGGGAGCGCGAGCACGGCCCGGTCGCGCGCCGTCTGCTCAACGGCGAAGTGGAGGTCGAGGACCGCCGCCTGCGCCCGCCCGAGGGGCGTCCGGTCGGCGCCGGGGTGGGCCCACCGCCCCTGGACGAAGGCGAGGCCAGGATCCGCGCGGAGCGCGGCGACGAGGCGGCGGAGCGCGTCGGGCGGCGGCCGGAAGTCGACGTCGAACACGGCCACGACCGGGGCATCGGAGCGGGCGAGGCCGTGGGCGAGCGCGCCTGCCTTGTACCCGTCGCGGGCCGCGCGCGGCAGGTGGCGGACGCCCGGGCGGCGCTCGGCGCAGAGGGCGGCGTTCGCGCGGCGGACCGCGGGGGGCGAGTCGTCGAGCAGCTGGATCTCGACCCGGCCGGGATAGTCGGCGGCGAGCGCGGCGTCGAGCGCGCGGGCGACGAGGTGGGGCGGCTCGTCGTAGACCGGGAGTTGGACGACGACGTCGGGCCACGGGGCCGTGTCGTCGGCCGGGAGCGCCCGCCTCGGGAGCGCGGTGCGGAGGGCGGCGAGGAGGAGCGCGTGGAGGCCGAGGGCGGCCAGCGCGAGGCCGGCCCCACCGTAGATCGCGCCAACGAGCGCCGCCAGCAGGTCGAGCGCGGCCGTCACCAGTCTGAGGTCGCGGCCGTGAACGCGTCGCGGGCGATCTGGTCGAGCGCCGTCGCCGCCGCGTCGGCCTCGCCCTGCAGCCCCTCGGCCGGCGCGAAGTCGGCCGTGGCCGTGAACGTCCGCGAGAGGAGCTCCTCGTTTTCGACCTGGTCGGCCACGACCACGCGCACGCCGAGGCTCACGCGGTTGAGCGCGGCCACGTTCTGGTCGGTCACGGCGACGGGCGCGATGGCGTACCGCTCGATCGTCGCGCGGACGACGGCGTCGGCCTCGGCCTCGTCGGTCTCGAGCGAGAGCCGCGAGCGGTCGACGAACCGGTCGACGAGCGCGTCGGTGAGGAGCCGGTCGAGCCCCGGCGGCCCGCCTTGCGACCGGTCCTCGGCGAGCGGCACGGCGACAGTCTCGAGCTGCGCCGGAATCGTCGCGCCGGAGAACGAGTAGACGCCACAGCCCGCGAGGGCGAGGGCCAAGAGGCACGTGGCAAGGGGCGTCAACACGGCCCGTGCCCCTTGCCTCTTCCCCCCTGCCTCTCCCCTACTCATCCTTCAGCTTCCGGTAGAGCGTCCGCTCCGAGATCCCGAGCGCCTCGGCGGACTGGCGGCGGTTGCCGTCGAAGCGACGGAGGGCCTCAGCGATGAGGGCGGCCTCGGCCTCCTCCATCGTGGGCAGCGGGAGGCCGTCGGCGAGCGCGTCCTCCAGTGACTCGGGCAGCGCGCGGCGCGCGGCGGGGGCGTCCTCGACCTCGAAGGTCGTGTCGGCCGCGTCGTAGGACGCCGCGGCCGGCGGCTCGTAGGCCACCTCCTGCTCGACCTCGCCGAGGTCGGCGAACGGCGAGAGGTCGGCGACCTCGAAGTCGGCCGCGCCGACCTCCGGGCGGGGCACGTGGACGAGCGCCTCGGTCGTCGCGGCCCGGCCGTCGCCGCCCCGCAGCTGGCCGACCTCGGCGCGGACGGCCCGGAGCTCGGCTCGGATCTCGAGGAGCACGCGGTACAGCACGTCGCGCTCGCTGACCGAGTCGCCGGCGCCGGGTCGCGCGGCCAACGTGAGGCCCGCGCTCGCCGACACGCCGCGGAGGAGCGGCCGGACGGCCTCGACCGTCAGCGGGTTCTGGCGGACCATCACGGTCGCCTGCTCGGCCACGTTGCGGAGCTCGCGGACGTTGCCGGGCCAGTTGTAGCGACGGAGGAGGTCTGCGGCGTCGGCTGCCAGCCGGAGGAACGGGGCTTCGTACTGCCGCGCGAACCGGGCCAGGAACGCCTCGAAGAGGGGGACGATGTCCTCGCGCCGCTGGCGGAGCGACGGGACCTTCAGCACGACCGTGCTCAGGCGGTAGTAGAGGTCCTCCCGGAACCGGCCCGCCGCGACCTCCTCGCCGAGGTCCTTGTTCGTCGCCGCGATCACGCGGGCGTCGGAGGTCAGCGTGGCCGTCCCGCCGACGCGGCTGAACTGGCCGGTCTCGAGCACGCGCAGGAGGCGGACCTGAGCCTGGAGCGGCATCTCCCCGATCTCGTCGAGGAAGAGCGTCCCGCCGTCGGCCTCCTCGAAGTAGCCCGTCCGGCGGTCGGTCGCGCCCGTGTACGCCCCCTTCTCGGCCC
>JAAXJP010000255.1 GCA_012269805.1 Rubrivirga sp. | reverse complement strand
CCCGCCCCCCCCCCCCCCCCCGCCCCGCCGCGGCCCCCCCCCCCCGGCCGGCGGGCCCCGCCCGCCGCCCCCCCGCCGGGGGGGGGCCTGTTCCGCTAAGACGGGCTGAATCGCGACGGCCGTACCATGGCTGCCGTGAACCCCGTTGGAAGGCGGAGCCCGGGCGCGGTTCGCAAGTTCGGAACAGGCGTCGCCGAGCGCCCCCGAACGCGGTGAAGCGTCCCCGAAAGCCCGTTGTCACATCCACCTGCCGCCATGACCGAGACCGCCCCCCCAACGATGCCGTTCGCCATCACCGAGCGGGCCCGGCGCCGGTTGGCCGCCGTCGCGGCCGCCGAAGGCGTCGACCTCGGCGCGACGTTCCTCCGGGTCGCCGTCGTGCCGGGGGGGTGCTCGGGTCTGACCTACGACCTCGGGTGGGACACGACGGTCGGCCCCGCCGACGAGACCGTCGAGGCCGACGGCCTCCGCCTCGTGCTCGATCCCCGCTCGCTCGTGACCGTCGAGGGGACCACGCTCGACTTTACCGACGGCCTGGAGGGCAAGGGCTTCCACTTCGACAACCCGCAGGCCGTCCGGACGTGCGCCTGCGGCGAATCGTTCTCGTTGTAACCCGGACGCGCTCTGTCCGCCACCCGCGGCTGGCTGCGGGCGTGGGGGGCTTTGGACTCGGGCCCGGTGAGCCTCTGCCGGGCCGGTAGCGCACCGCCGGCCTCGTTCCAACTCCCGAGGCGCCCGCCCGGGCCGAAAAACCCGTCCCCGGCACGCCAAAAAAGAAGCCCGCTGGCCTTACGGGGCCAGCGGGCTCGACGGTGGGACGTGGGACGGCACGTCATCACCTGTGGCCTAATGAACGGCACATACTGGAAACGGGTGCCCAGCCTGTCACGCTTTGGAGCGTCTTCACGTCTCGAGTAGGGATTTCCTGACCGGGGCCGGGCCTAAACCCTTATGTCGGCGCGAAAAAGCGCGACTGGTGGCGAACGAGGGAGGCCCGATGAACCCCGAACGATTCGGGGGTAACCTGGCCCTAACCAGGCGATGCCTGGCCGTCCCTTCACTTTCGAGTCCACGTGATCCGGTCACCCGGCACGAGGCCGAGGCGGCGTGAGTAGCCGGCGGGGACCTCGACTACGAACTGGGTCGGCCCGTCGGAGAACACGTTGTCGAGCGAATACGGCGTCGTGTTTTCCGCGATGTTGAGGAGGGTCGAGTCCGCGCCGTAGAACTGGATGTCGAGGGAGCGCGGCGTGTTGGCCATGTAGAAGGCCTGCTCCTCCGCAGCGGGGAAGATGAAAAGCATCCCCGTGTCCTCCGGGATCTCGCTCCGCTGCATGAGCCCGCGCCCCCGCGCCGAATCGGTGTCGGCGATCTCGATGTCGATGGTGCGGAGGGTGTCCGTTCCCCGGACGAAGCTCAGCGTTCCCTCGATGTCGAACGGGATCGACGCGCGGGGGCTCGGTGCGGAGTCCGGCTCCTCCGGCTCAGGACAGCCGAGGAGGACAAAGGCGAGGAGCAGGATCGGGACGACGCGCATGGGCTCGGTGGGGGACGCCGAAAGCTAGCCCACGAGCCGGAGCGCCACGGCGTCGGCCACGGCGGCGCCCTCGACCGTGAGGCGCACGCGACCGGGGGCGACCTCGACCAGCCCGGCGCCTTCCAGCGCCGCGAGTTCTGCGCGGCGGTCGGTCAGGAGGTCGACGCCGTAGTCCCGCTCGAGCACGTCGAGGTCCAGCCCGTCGACGAGGCGGCGGAGGCCGAGGAGGACGGCCTCGTCGGCCAGTTCGTCCGGTCCGATCTGCTCGCGCCACTCGACCGGGCTCTCGCCGCCGAGGAGGAGACCCTGCCAACGCCCGAGGTGGGCCACGTCGGCCCAGCGCCAGCCTCGGCTGCGGGTCTCGCGCCAGAACGAGTGCGCGCTCGGGCCGAGACCGATCACCGTCTCGTGCGCCCAGTAGCTCTGGTTGTGCCGGCTCCGGCGCCCGGGCCGCGCGAACGACGAGACCTCGTAGTGCTCGAACCCGTGCTCGCCGAGGTAGTCGTGCGTGAAGAGGTAGCGCTCGCGGAGCGCCTCGTCGCCCTCGGGGACCACGCGCCCGAGACGGACCATCTTGTGGAGCGGGGTCCGTTCCTCGACGGTCAGGCTGTACGTCGAGACGTGGGCGGCGCCGAGGCGGACCGCCTTTTGGAGGTTCGCGCCCCAGTGCTCGAACGGCTGGTCGGGCACGCCGAAGATGAGGTCGACCGAGACCTCGCCGATCTCGGCCACCGCCGCCTCGGTACCGGCCTCGGCCTGGGCGGCGTCGTGAGCGCGGTTCATGAACCGGAGGTCGTCGTCGAAAAACGACTGGACGCCGAGCGAGAGCCGTGTCACGCCGAGGTCGCGCGCCGCTCGCAGCCACGCCGCGCCGTCCGGGCCGGCGAGGTCCTCGGGGTTGGCCTCGACCGTGACCTCCTCGAGCCCGCCGGTGTCGAAGTGCTCGTGAGCGGACCCGATCACGGCGCCGAGCGCCGAGGGGGTGAGGAGGGACGGAGTGCCGCCGCCGAGGTAGAGCGTCCGGAGCGGCGCCGTGTCGCGATACTCCTGGCCAACGCGCTCGGCCTCGAGGGCGAGCGCGCGGGTGAACGGCCCCTCGTCGCGGCGGGTCGTGGTGAAATAGAAGTCGCAGTAGACGCAGCGCTGCGAGCAGAAGGGGACGTGGACGTAGAGGCCAGCCACAGGGGAGTCGATATTCCGGGCCTCACGTACCGCCGTCCCCCGACATGGGTGCCCTCACCGACCGAGTCGTCGCCGCCGCCGAACGCCAAACCGGGTGCGAGATGCCGTACCTGAAGACGCTGGCCGACACCTCCCGCGGGGCGTTCGCGAGGTGGATGCTGGCGATGCCGGCCGCTCAATACCGACAGCGCGCCCCGCTCGACGCGTGGCACCTCGCCCGCCTCGGCGCGACCGTCGCCCAGGACTGCGGGACGTGCGTGCAACTCATCGTCACGGTCGCCCAGCGCGACGGTGTGTCCACGACCACGCTCCGCCAGGCCCTGGACGCGCCCGACGACCTCTACGGGGACGCCCGCGCGGCGTACGCCTTCGGCCACGCCGTCGCGTCGCAGGCCGCCGACGTCGCCGACCACGTCGCCGAGGTGGAGGCGCTGTTCGGCCACGAGGCCCACGTCGAGCTGGCGATGGCGGTGGCGACGTGCCAGATCTTTCCCGTCATCAAGCGCGGGCTTGGGCAGGCGCTGTCGTGCTCGCTCGTGACCATCGAGATGGAATGAGGCCCTCGGAGCCGGCCCACCCGCTGCTCCGACCGTGGTACTCTGAGGCGTCCCCCGCCGACCCCGTGCTCGACTTCGCCCGCCTCGCCGGACAGATCGCCGACTTCGCGGCCTACCGCGTGGAGGAGGACCGTGCCCACGCCGGCCGCCTCGACCGCGCGCTCGCCGCGCTCGACGACTGCGCCCCCGAGTGGGAGACGCTGCGCGACCGCGCGGAGCAGCTGTCCGGAGGCCCGCTCCGGGCCTTGCCCCGCACGCGACCGGACGGCTGCCACACCTGTGCTCCGCGCCCCGCGACCGTGACGGTCGTGGCGACGGACGGCTCGCAGATCTTCCCGGACCGCCACGTCGACCCAGCGTGCTACCTCCTCAACGTCGGGCGCGTCGCGATCCACTACGGCACGCTCGACCCGCCGCTCATCCGCGCCGAGCCGACGCTCCGCTACCGCCAACAGGACCTGGCCGACCTCGCCGAGGACGACGCCGAGGCGTCGCCGCTCGACGTGACGTCCGAGGTCGTCTCGGCGCTCCGCGACGAGCTCGAGCTCCGCTGGCTGTTCGACACGGCGGACGAGGAGCGCCGGAGCGGCCGCGAGGTCGTCGCCATGGCCGACGGGACGCTCATCCGGTGGATGCTCCGCGGGATGAAGAACCGCCGGCTCGAGGCGCAGCTCATCAGCCGCTACGTCGCCGAGCTCGACCGCTTCCGCGAGGCCGGGATCCCCGTCTGCTCGTACGTCTCGCGCCCGGCCAACGCCGAGGTCGTCAACCTGCTCCGCCTGCACCGCAACGAGCCCGACTGGGACCCGGCCCCCGATTCGCTCCGCGGGCTCCAGGACCGCCACGTGTTCGCGTCGCGACTGGGGGCCGGCGAGCGGTCGGCGGTGTTCCTCTCGCGAAGCGAGGTGCTTAAGCAGTACGGCGACCACCGGATCGTCGCCTTCTACGTCCACGGCTGCGCCGAGGTGGGTCGGGTCGAGATGCCGGAGTGGGTGGCGGAGGTGCCGGGCTGGCTCGACCTGGTCCACGCCGTCGTGCTCGACCAGTGCGAGAAGGGGGGAGGCTACCCGATCATCCTGCAGGAGGCGCACGAACGGGCCGTCGTCCGGGCGCGAGAGAAGGACGTGTTCTACCGGATCCTGGCCCGGCAGGCGCGCGGCGCGGGCGCCGGGGCGGCGACGTACTCGGGCAAGGCGGCGTCGAAGCGCGCCCCGCGCGTCTAGCGACGTCCCGATCTTCCGGCTCCGCCCGCCTCGGGCGTCTCCCGCCCCCCCCGCCCCGTGACGACCAGCTCTCCTCCCGTCGCCGAAGTCATCGCGTCGAGCACGCGCGAGATCGTGGCCGAGGTCTACGCCGAGGCCGAGGTGCCGGCGTTCGGGTCGTGGGTCGAGGTCGAGACCGACGACGGGACCGTGCTCTACGGCCTCGTGAGCCACGCCGAGACCGGCAGCGTCGAGCCGGGCCGCCAGGCCGTCGCCCTCGGCGCCGACTACGACCGCGACCGGATCCGCCGCGAGATGCCGCAGATCCTCGAGCTCGTCCGGACGACCGTCCGGGCCCAGGTTCTCGCCTACTGGGACAAGCAGACGCGCGACGGCGGCCGTCCCCGGGTCCGGCAAACGCTCCCGCCGCGCCCCGCGGCGCTCCACGACCGCGTTCGTCCGTGCGGGCCCGACGCCGTCGCCGCGCTGGCGGCCCCGTTCGACGTGCTCCGGACGCTCGCGCGGCACCCCGACCCGGCCGTTCCGGCCGACGACCTCCTCGCCGCCGCGCTCCGCAACCTCCACGCCGCCCACGGCGGCGGCCCCGACGGGGAGGCGGTCCTGGTCGAGGCCGGCCGCGCACTGGCCCGGCTGCTCGACGACGACCACGAACGGCTCCAGTCGATCCTCCGCCGCGTCCGCTAGCGCCCGGGGCGGTCCGCCTCGGCGCCGAGGCGAGCAGGGCTGGGGCTATTGGCCCGTTATTGCAACTAAAAAATAACCCCGCTGCGGAGCCCGATCACCGGGACGGCTTCCCGCTCGCCGACGACGAGCGACGGGTTGATCTCGACGAACAGGGACGTCTCGGTGAGCGGGATCGCCCAGCCGTAGCCGGCGTGGATCGACGGCCCGCCGCCGCCGTCGGACAGCGGGATGAACCCGCCGAACCCGCCGAGGACGTAGCGCGCCGACCGCCGCGACGGCAGCGTGACGATGACCGACGCCTGCGGGTTCATCACGTAGCGCGCCTCGTCGGCCCCCTCGAACAGGTGCGCGCCGATGCCGAGGCTGGCGGCGACGGAGACGTCGGCGTTGACCGGGAGCGCGACCCGGCCCCGGATGCCGAGAGACGGGCCGTTCGGGATCACGTTTTGGTCCAGGATCGCCGTCGCGACGTCGAATCCCGCGCCGAAACGGGGCTCCACGTCGTAGCGCTGGGCGTGGGACGCGGGCGCGAGAGCCGTCAGGCCGGCGATGCCAAAAAGGACGAGGAGGAGGACGCGCATGACGGGAGGGGGGAGGGGCGTAGCTTGGGTGGACACGAATCAGCCGCCCTGAGCGGCGCCAAAGTAGCGTCTGCCATGTCCCAGTCCCCCGACCTCGTCCGAACCCCGTCCCTCGCCGCCTCCGGCGACGGGGCGCCCTCGCACGACCGCCAGGACGCCGGCCAGTCCGGCGACCCCGCCGCGTTCCGCCCACTCGGCCACACGCCGCTCGGCGTCGACAACGGCCGCTACGACCCGACGGCCTTCGAGGCCCTCGACTTTTACCGGGTCGACGACCTCCTGACGGACGATGAGAAGGCCCACCGCGACCGCGTCCGCGACTACGTCACGGCCGAGGTGCTGCCGGTCATCGAGCAGCACGCCCAGGCGCTGACGTTTCCGGTCGAGGTCGGCCGCGGGCTGGCCGCGCTCGGCGTCATCGGCCCGACGATCCCGAAGGAGTACGGTGGGCTCGGGGCCTCGTCCAACACCTACGGCCTGATGATGCAGGAGGTCGAGCGGGCCGACAGCGGCCTCCGGTCGTTCTGCTCGGTGATGGGCTCGCTCGTGATGTACCCGATCTACACCTACGGGTCGGAAGAGCAGAAGCGCCGCTGGCTGCCCCGGTTGGCGACGGCCGAGGCCATCGGGTGCTTCGCGCTCACCGAGCCGAACGTCGGCTCCGACCCCGGGTCGATGACCACGCGCGCGGTCCGCGACGGCGACGAGTACGTGATCACCGGCCACAAACGCTGGAGCACGAACGCCTCCATCGCCGACGTCGCCGTCGTCTGGGCGAAGGACGCCGCCGGCGACGTCCGCGGCTTTCTCGTCGAGACCGCCCGGGCGGGCGTCTCGACGCCGCGGATCATGGACAAGTGGTCGCTCCGTGCGGCCGGGACCAGCGG
>JAAXJP010000081.1:541-24443 GCA_012269805.1 Rubrivirga sp. | reverse complement strand
ACCCCGCCCACCTCGGCGCCGAGGCCGAGGGAGCCAGCCCCCTGGCCGGTGCCCCGCGCGGGCGCCTCGTCTCGCTCGACGTGTTCCGCGGGCTGACGATCATGGGCATGATCCTCGTCAACAACCCGGGGACGTGGGGCGCCATCTTCCCGCCGCTCCGCCACGCCGCCTGGCACGGGTGGACGCCGACCGACCTCGTCTTCCCGTTCTTCCTGTTCATCGTCGGCGTGGCGATCCCGCTGGCGTTCTCGAAGCGGCTCGAGCGCGGCGACGACCGCGGCGGCCTCGTGCGGAAGACGGTGAAGCGCGCGGCCGTGCTGTTCGCGATCGGCGTCGGGCTGGCGCTCTTCTCGCGCGTCTGGCGCATGGCCGAGGGCGTGCCGCTCGACCTGAGCGACTTCCGCGTGATGGGCGTCCTCCAGCGGATCGCGCTGTGCTACCTCGCCGCGTCGCTCCTCTTTCTGTACACGTCGGCGCGGACGCAGGTGGGGGTGGGCGCCGCGGTCCTCCTCGGGTACTGGGCGGCGCTGGAGTGGGTGCCCGTCCCAGGCATCGGCGCGGGCCAGCTCGACGTGGCGGCCGAGACGCTGCCGGCCTACGTCGACCGGCTCGTCCTCGGGAGCCAGCACCTCTGGGCGGGGGCCGACAAGCTCTGGGACCCGGAGGGGCTGGTGAGCACGCTGCCGGCGGTCGTCACGACGCTCCTCGGCCTCGCGGCCGGGCGGATGGTCCGCCGGAACGACGTCGCGCCCGTCGAGACGGCGGCGCGGATGATGGCGCTCGGCCTCGCGCTGACGGCCGTCGGGAGCGCGTGGGGCTGGGTCTTCCCGATCAACAAGTCGCTGTGGACGAGCTCGTACGTCCTGCTCACGGGCGGCCTCGCGTTCAGCGTGCTCGGCGCGTGCTACTGGGCCGCCGACGTCCGCGGGTGGCGCGCGTGGACGCGGCCGTTCGTGGTCTACGGCGTCAACGCGCTGCTCGTGTTCGTGGGGAGCAGCCTTCTCGCGCAGACGCTCGCGCGGATCTCCGTCGGCGAGGCGTCGCTCCAGGCGTGGATCTTCCAGACGGTGTTCGCGCCGCTCGGACCGCCGGAGGTGGCGTCGCTGCTGTACGCGCTCGTGTGGATCGGCGGGTGGTTCCTCGCCCTGCTCGCGCTCTACCGCCGCGGCATCGTGTGGAAGGTGTAGCGGCCCCGTCCGCCTCGGCCGGCCCGCAGGGACACCGAGGCGGAGGGCTAGGGCCCGTCCGGGTCGAACGTGATGTAGACCGGCCGCTGCTCTTCGACCCCGCCGATGGCGGCGTAGAACGCGCGCGCCGGCTCGTTCTCGTCCTCCGTCATCAGCCACACCCGCGTGCAGCCGAGCGTGCGAGCGTGGTCGAGGAGCGCGCGCATGAGGGCCGTCGCGACCCCACGCCGCCGGTACGCGTCGGCCGTCCCGACCTCGTCGACGTAGAGGACCGGCGCCTTGTCGGGCTCCGCGTAGTGGATCCCCATCGCGAAGCCGACCACGCGCGTCCCGTCGAGCGCGACCGCGAGGTGCTGACCAGGGGCGTCGAGCGCGGCCTCGGCCCAGCGCGGCGCGACCGGCCCGTCGAACGTGCCCGGCTCGACGTCGGCGAGCACGCCGAGGTCGCCGGGACCGAGGATCCGGATCTCGATGCCGTCTACCACTGGCCGATGGGCGAGCCCGGCGGGATCGTGACCGGCTGCGGCTCGGCGTCCTCGTCGTAGTCGCGGTCGAGGAAGGCCTCGATGCGGCGGCCGACCCAGCGGATGAACGCGGCGTCCTCGCTGATGCCGCCGGGGCCGTTGGACGTCGCCAGTTCCTCGAGCATGAGTTCCGTCATGGCGCGGACGGTCGGCGCGGCGTCGGCGTCGGCGGCGAGCTCCATCAGCACGTCGACCCAGGCGCTGAGCGCGGTCCGGCGGATCTCCTCGTGGTGGGCGTCCGGTACGTCCGCCATCCAGACCATCGCGCCGGTCCGGTCGAGGAGGTCCTTGTAGCTCGGAAGCGACGGGTCGAGGTCGTGCTGGTACGTCAGGCGCGCGGCGCGGTCGGCGTCGAAGAGGTAGCCGAACGTGAGCCGGGCCGCCGTCTCGGCCGGGGCGACGGGGTCGAACGTCAGCCCGGTCCGCCCGTCGAACAGCTCGCGGCCGTCGGAGTAGCCCGGCGGGCGCGGCGGGATGCGTCGGGCCGCCTCGGGCAGCGCCAGCGCCTCCGGCGTCACCGTCATCAGGAGCGCGTCGATGGCCGCCCGCTGCGTGTCGCCGTCGACCGGCATGGGCGGCTCGGCGCCCTCGCCGCGGCTGGTATAGCCGTAGGCCACGCCGCCGACGAGGTGCGACGTCGCGTCGACCTGGTAGCGGTGGCGGAGGTAGAGCGGGACGAGCGCTTCTTCGAGCGTGGCGAGCGGCCGCCCGTCGCGGATCACGGCCTCCGAGAACCGGTCGAGCGCGTCGCGGCGGACGGCCATCTCGAGCTCGAGCGCCTGGACGGCGTCGGCGCCGTTGTCCCAGAGCGCGCCGGTCGGCGTCGCGGCGCCGGCCGGCCGGGCGTCGGCGTCGGTGACGTAGCGGAGGCCGCGGTCGCGGTTCTCGGCCAGCACCCGCTCCGCCTCGGCGTCGCTCGGGGCGTACCCGTAGCGGACGGCCTGGACGTCCCACTCGCCCACGCCGACGGCGTAGGCCTCCGTCAGGTCTGGCGCGTTCCCCTCAGCGGGCAGAGCCAGCGGCGCCGGGTAGTCCATGACCGTCGAGCGGCCCTGCGTCGAGCCGGCGAAGTTGTGGGCCAGCCCGATCGTGTGGCCGACCTCGTGGGCCGAGAGCTGTCGGAGCCGCGCGAGCGCGAGCTGGAGCATCGGGTCGTCGGCCTCGGACGCGAAGCCGTCGGCGTTCGCGCCGGTGTACGGGGCGAGGAGGCCCTCGGCGATGAGGTAGTCCTGGCGGACGCGGAGCGAGCCGAGCGAGACGTGGCCCTTCAGGATCTCGCCCGTCCGTGGGTCGACCACGCTCGCGCCGTAGCTCCACCCGCGCGTGGCCCGGTGGACCCACTGGATCGTGTTGTACCGGACGTCGAGCGGGTCGACGGAGTCGGGGCGGACCTCGACGCGGTAGGCGTCGCGGAAGCCGGCGGCCGTGAAGGCGTCGGCCCACCAGCGGGCGCCGTCGAGGAGCGCGCTGCGGACGGGCTCCGGCGTCCCGGGGTCGAGGTAGTAGACGATGGGCTCGACCGGGTCGCACAGCCCGTCCGGTCCCGGCCGGCCGGCGCACTGGAGCCGGTGCCGCGTGATCACCCGGCGCTGGATGTCCTCGCCGATGGGGACGGCGTAGTCGGCGTAGCTCATCGGGAAGTAGCCGGCGGCCGGGTGGAAGGCGCGCGGCGTGTAGCCGTGGTCGGGCAGCGCCACGAACGAGTGCCGCACGCGGACCGTCACCGCGCTCGGGTCGGCGGCCACGTCGCGGACGTAGCGGCCGGGCTGTGCGCTGGCGAACGTCAGCCGCGCCTCGACCTCGGTGTTCTGCGGGAACGCCTTCAGCGCCGACGGGACGGGCGCGCTCCGAGACTTGTCGAGCGAGAACGCGCCCTGGCCCGTCCGGCGGAGCGTCTCGGCGACCCCGTGCGCGTCGCGGAGCACGAAGTCGGTCACGTCGAGGAGCACGCGCCCGTCCGTCTCGGCGGCCACGTCGAAGCCCCACACCACCGACGGCGCGAAGGCGTCCTCGACCGCGAGCCGCTCGGCCGGGTTGTCGGAGGTCGCGCGGAAGCGGAGGTTCGGCTGGACGAGGAGCACCCGCCGCCCGACGCGCTCGAACCGGACCACACGCTCGCCGCCGAGCTGGCTCCGGTCGAGCCCGACGTCGTTCGACCCGAGCCCGGCCGCGAGCGAGACGACGTACAGGAGGTCGGCGTCGAGCTCCGGGACCTCGAGCCAGACCGTGCCGTCGGCGGCGTCCCACCACACCGGCCACTGCCCGTCGTGCTGTTCCAGGCCGGCCGTCTTGGCCTCGATGGTCGGGAGGCCGTTCGGCTCGCTCGGCGCGGGGCCCGAGGCGGGCGCGGTCGGGGCCGTAGCGGTGCAGCCAGCGAGGGCGGCCAGAAGAACGAGGGCGACGGGGCGGATCATGGCGGCGCGGGGTGACCCCCGAAGCTAGCCGGCCCGGCCCGCCTCGGCGCCGAGGCGGAAGAGGGGAGGGCGTCGATCGCTTTTCGAGCGGCGTTCGCGTCTGGGCCGGTCCGGACCGCGATCTTGCGCGCTCCCCTCGCATCCGCGCCCGCCCGGGCACACGCATGGCCGACCTCGACACGATCGTCTCCCTCTCGAAGCGCCGCGGCTTCCTGTTCCCGTCGTCCGAGATCTACGGCGGGCTCGGCGCCGTCTACGACTACGGCCCGCTCGGCGTCGAGCTCAAGCGGAACGTCCGCGAGCGGTGGTGGAACGCGATGGTCCGCGAGCACGACAACGTCGTCGGCATCGACGCGGCGATCCTCATGCACCCGACCGTCTGGAAGGCGTCGGGCCACGTCGACGCCTTCGCCGACCCGCTCATCGACGACAAGGCCTCGAAGCGGCGCTACCGCGCCGACCAGCTTGTCGAGGGCCACATCGCCAAGCTCGAGAAAAAGGGGAAGGCCGACGAGGCCGAGGCGCTCCAGGCCCGGTTCGTCGAGGCCCTCCACGCCGAGAACATGCCGGCCGCGCTCGGGCAGATCATCCAAGACGAGGAGATCCGGAGCCCCGACTCCGGCGCGTTCGACTGGACGGAGGTCCGCCAGTTCAACCTCATGTTCGAGACGGCCACGGGCGCCGTCGCCGAGGAGGCCAACACGATCTACCTCCGCCCAGAGACGGCCCAGGGCATCTTCGTCCACTTCAAGGACGTCGCCGAGACGGCCCGTCAGCAGGTCCCGTTCGGGATCGCCCAGATCGGCAAGGCCTTCCGGAATGAGATCGTCGCGCGCCAGTTCATCTTCCGGATGCGCGAGTTCGAGCAGATGGAGATGCAGTACTTCGTCGCGCCGGGCCGCCAGATGGAGGCCTACGAGGCGTGGGCCGAGAAGCGGATGCAGTGGCACGCCAACAACGGCATCCGGACCGAGAAGCTGCGGTGGCACGACCACGAGAAGCTGGCCCACTACGCCGACGCGGCCAAGGACGTCCAGTACGAGTTCCCCTTCGGCTGGAACGAGATCGAGGGGATCCACAGCCGGACCGACTACGACCTCAGCCGCCACCAGGAGTACTCCGGCAAGAAGCTCGAGTACTTCGACCAGGCCACGCGCGAGCGCTACATCCCGTACGTCGTCGAGACGTCCGTCGGCCTCGACCGGACGATCCTGATGACGCTCTGCGACGCCTACCGCGAGGAGGAGGTCGACGGCGACAGCCGGACGGTCCTCAAGTTCCACCCGGCGCTGGCGCCGTTTACGGCCGCCGTGTTCCCGCTCGTCAAGAAGGACGGGATGCCGGAGCGGGCCCACGAGATCGAGGCCGACCTCCGCCGCCAGTTCAACGTGATGTACGACGAGAGCGGGGCCGTGGGGCGGCGGTACCGCCGGCAGGATGAGATCGGCACGCCGTTCTGCGTCACGGTCGACGGCGACACGCTGGAGGACGGGACCGTCACGGTCCGCGACCGCGACTCGATGGAGCAGGACCGGATCCCGGCCGAGAACGTCCGCCGCTACATCGAGGACCGCGTCGAGGGCTGGGCGCCGCAGCCGTAGCCCTCCGCGCCGGCTCCGCCCGCCTCGGCGCCGGGGCGGGCGGGGTCAGCGCTCGCGCGGCGGGAGGGCGGAGTCGGCCGGGAGGAGGTCGGCGAGCCGCTCGAAGCCGAGGTAGCCGCGCGTGAGGACGTCGAGCGGCGCGGCCAGCGTGCCGTCGGCGCCGACCGTCACGGACCGGGCGCGGAGCTCGATGGAGGACCGCTGCTCCTCGGCGGGGGCCGAGCGCGACTCGAGGAACCACCGCGAGCCGGGATACCCGGCGTCCTCGGCCTCGTCGTAGCGGACGTCGAGCCGGCCGTCGAAGCGGAGCTCGCCGGTGGCGTCGGGGCGCCGCTCGAACACGTCCTGAGCGTCGACGGGCCGGGGGCGCCCCTCGGAGCTCCGCCCGAAGGCGTCCGTGTTGAACGACGTCTCGGCGTCCTCGTCGAGGAAGAACTCGAAGCCCTCCGCCTCGGCCGTCCCACCGAGGAGGGCGCGGAGAAGGTGGCGGAGCGAGCCGCGGTAGGCGCGGACGCGGGCGGCGGCCCACCGCACGGCCTCGGCGTTCGACGACGGCGTCAGCGGCTCGAACCGCTCGTCGCCGTCGTATCGGACCTCCGTCTCGGAGAGCGCGAACCCGCGGAGGTCGTACGTCAGCCGGTAGCCGAGCGCGCGGTTCTCGATGACGAGCGGTTTGGCCGCCGTCGCCTGCAGCCCGCCGAC
This sequence comes from Rubrivirga sp., assembly GCA_012269805.1. GTDB lineage: Bacteria > Bacteroidota > Rhodothermia > Rhodothermales > Rubricoccaceae > Rubrivirga. Next base: position 18,015 of record JAAXJP010000081.1, on the reverse strand, counting down.
GCCCTCCCGGAACTCGAGGACCTCCGGGTTCGCGATCCGAGTGGAGTCGGCCAGCGTCGACTCGCCGAGGAAGGCCGCCTCGAACGCGGCACGCTGGCCCTGCCAACGGAGGTCGCGCGGGGCCTCGACGCGGACGAACCCGACGGTCCACCGGGCCCCGTACAGCATAAAGTCGGTCTCGACCGCCTCGCCGGCGCCGGCCGTGACCTCCGCCGTCCCGGCCTCGTAGCCGACGAGCGACGCCACGACCCGGTACGCGCCGGGCGGGACGCCCTCGATGCGGTAGTGGCCGTCGGCATCCGCCGCGTCGCCGCGGGTCGTGCCGGAGAGGTAGACGTTGGCGCCCGCGAGCGGCGCGCCGTCGCCGTCGCGGACGGTGCCCGTCAGCGTGGCGGGCTGGGCGCCAGCGGCGGCGGCGAGGAGGAGGGCAAGGAGCGTGCGCATGCCCTTCGGATACGACGCGTCGGCCGGTGGCGTCAAGGCGAAGCGGCCGCCGGGCCGTCGCTCGCGCCCGCGGCGCGCCCGCCGCACGTGTTGGGACCGGGCCGCCTTTACGGAACCTTCGCCCCCCTGGCGCCGCCCGTTCACCGGGAGCCCCGGGGTGCGTCGGTAGCTTCCGAGACATCCCTCCCGACCCGTACACGATGGAAACCGTCACGCCCGCCGGCACCACGACCGGCGAAGTCCTCCAGGTCATCGGCCCGGTCGTCGACTGCGAGTTCCCCGCCGACGCCGTCCCCGAGATCTACGACGCCCTCGAGATCGACCGCGGCGACGATCCCACGCTCGTCCTCGAGGTCCAGCAGCACCTCGGCGAGAACCGCGTCCGGACCATCTCGATGGACTCGACCGACGGGCTCACGCGCGGCACGACCGTCGTGAACACGGGCCGGCCGATCTCGATGCCGGTCGGCGAGGAGGTTCGCGGGCGCCTCTTCAACGTCGTCGGCGACGCCATCGACGGGCTCCCGCAGCCGAAGGTGACGGACTCGCGCCCGATCCACGCCGACCCGCCGAGCTACGACCAGCTCGCGACGTCGATCGAGGTGCTCGAGACGGGGATCAAGGTCATCGACCTCATCCAGCCCTACGCCCGTGGCGGCAAGATCGGCCTGTTCGGCGGCGCCGGCGTCGGCAAGACGGTCCTCATCCAGGAGCTCATCAACAACATCGCCAAGGGCCACGACGGGTTCTCCGTCTTCGCCGGCGTCGGGGAGCGGACGCGCGAGGGCAACGACCTCATGCGCGAGATGCTCGAGTCGGGCATCATGAAGTACGGCGAGGCCTTCATGCACTCGATGGAGGAGGGCGGCTGGGACCTCTCGAAGGTCGACATGGAGCTCCTCAAGGAGAGCCAGGCGTCCTTCGTGTTCGGCCAGATGAACGAGCCGCCCGGCGCCCGCGCCCGCGTGGCCCTGAGCGGCCTCACGCTCGCCGAGTACTTCCGCGACCTGGGCGGCACGGACGTCCTGTTCTTCGTCGACAACATCTTCCGGTTCACGCAGGCCGGCTCGGAGGTCTCGGCCCTCCTCGGCCGGATGCCCTCGGCGGTCGGCTACCAGCCGACGCTCGCCACGGAGATGGGCACGATGCAGGAGCGGATCACGTCGACCAAGAAGGGCGCCATCACGTCGGTCCAGGCCGTCTACGTCCCGGCGGACGACCTCACGGACCCGGCCCCGGCCACGACGTTCGCCCACCTCGACGCCACGACGACGCTCTCGCGCTCGATCGCGTCGCTCGGCATCTACCCGGCCGTCGACCCGCTCGACTCGAACTCGCGGATCCTGACCGCCGACGTCGTCGGCGACGAGCACTACAAGGTGGCCCAGGACACGAAGGAGCTGCTCCAGCGCGACAAGGAGCTCCAGGACATCATCGCCATCCTCGGCCTCGACGAGCTCTCGGACGAGGACAAGCAGGTCGTCAACCGGGCCCGGCGCGTCCAGCGGTTCATGTCGCAGCCGTTCTTCGTGGCCGAGCAGTTCACCGGCACGCCCGGCAAGTACGTCAAGGTCGACGACACCGTCCGCGGCTTCAAGATGATCCTCGACGGCGAGCTCGACCACCTGCCCGAGGGCGCCTTCCTCTACAAGGGGGCCATCGAGGAGGTCATCGAGGCCGGCGAGAAGATGCTCGCCGAGGCGTAGGACACCCCGACCGCGTCCGCCTCGGGCACGGGCCCGAGGCGGGCCGACTCCCCCAGACATGGCTGACTCCCTGCTCGTCGAGATCGTCTCCCCGGACCGCGCGGCCTACCGCGGCGAGGCCCGGGCCTTCCGCGCCCCCGGCGTCGAGGGCTCGTTCGAGGTCCTCCGCGGGCACGCCCCGCTGCTCGCCGCGACCCAGGTCGGGACCGTCACGGTCACGACGCTCCAGGGCGAGCGCGTCCAGTTCGCCACGTCGGGCGGGTTCGTCGAGGTCCTCGACGACCACGTCATCATGCTGGCCGAGACGGCCGAGCCGGCCGGCGAGATCGACGTCGAGCGCGCCAAGGCCGCCGAGGAGCGGGCCGCTGAGCGGCGCGCCGCGGCGAGCACGCCCGAGGAGCGCGCCGAGCTCGAGGCCGAGCGCGACCGCGCTCGGAACCGGCTCCGCACCGCGATGGGCCAGGTCTGACGGCGGGGGGCTAACGGCCGGAGCCTTCACGTAGGGTTCTTCCCGCGCCCCCGAAGCCGGCGTACCTTGGCACTCCGACACCGGCCGATACACCGGCCAACGAATCGGGTTGAGCACGCCCAGCCCCGCCCTCCAGGGCGAGCTCCCCGACCGAGCGTCCGACGGGTTTCCGTCGGGCGCTCTCTTTTTGTGCCCCCCGCGGGCCGCGGCCGTTTGAGGCCGCCCGCCTCGGCGACGACGTCGAGGCGGCACGGCATGGTGGGAGGGACGAGCCGCGCGCGCTAGTTTGGGGCGTCTCCCCCCGACACGCCCCCGTGGCCCTCTCTTACACGCTCCGCGAAGGGCTCGCCGGCTTCCGGCGCGCCAAGCTGGCCGCGGCGACGAGCGTCGTCGCGCTTGCCATCGCCCTCGTCCTCATCGGGCTGTTCGCTCTCCTCGGGTGGCAGGGCCAGCAGGTCGCCGAGCTGCTCCGCCAGCGGGCGAGCGAGGTCGAGATCTTCCTCGACGACGACGCCACGCCCGAGGCGTCGGCCCGCGTGGGGGACCGGCTCCGGAGCGTGGCCGGCGTCGACTCGGTCCGGTACGTCTCGCACGAGGAGGCCGCCGAGATCTTCCGCGAGGCGTTCGGCGAGGAGGCCGACCTCTACGACGACGCCCAGTTCCTCCCGGCCAGCTACCGCGTCCGCCTCGGCGGCGACGCGGCCTCCCCCGACTCGCTCCAGGCTTTCGCCGAGGTCGTCGCGGGGTGGACGGCCGTCGACGACGTGGCCTACGACCGGGCCTCCGTCGAGGCCGTCGAGCGCAACGTCCGGCTGTTCTCGAGCGTCGGGCTGGCCGTCGCGCTCCTCGTCGTGGTCGCCGCGCTCTTGCTCGTCGGCAACACGGTCCGCCTGTCGATCTACGCGCGGCGGATGCTGATCCGGACGATGAAGCTGGTCGGCGCGACGAACGCGTTCATCCGGCGGCCCTTCCTCATCGAGGGCGTGATCCAAGGCGTCGTGGCGGGTGTCGTGGCCGGCGTCGTGCTGTGGGGGCTCTACGGGCTGTTCCTCAGCTTCGTCCGCTCGGCCGACGCGAGCCGCGCGGTCGTCGGCTGGCCGGGCGGGACGCCGCTCTTGGTCGTCCTCGCCCTCGTCGGCCTCGGGCTCGTGCTGGGGCTCATCGCGTCGAGCGTGGCCGTCCGCCGGTTTATCCGGCAGGTGAACCTGAGCTAGCGGCTCTCAGGACGAGGGCCGGGAGGGGGCCCGCGGACGGTTGCCGCGAGCGCCGCGCTGGACCGCCAGCGGGGCCGATGTGACGAATCGGGCGACGGACGCGGCCCACGGGTGTCTGGATGGTGCACGATGCTCGCCGAGGTACGTCTCGCACGATCAGGACGTTGCCTCCTCCCACTCGCCCGACTTGTCATGGCTCTCCGCTCTCTGGCGTTCGCCGCTCTCGCCCTCTCCGCCGTCGCGTTCGCCGTCCCGCGGCCTGTCGAGAACGCCGGTACGATCGCCGGCACCGTCACCGACGCCGAGACCGGGGAGCCCCTCGTCGGGGCCAGCGTCGCGGTTCCGTTTCTGAGTCTCGGTGCGGCGACCGACCTGAACGGCCGGTTCCGTCTGGCGAACGTGCCGGCCGGGACGCACCGCGTGACGGTGTCGTACGCTGGCTACGAGCGCGCGCAGCGGCAGGTCCGCGTCGAGGACGGCGCCCGCGTCGCGCTCGACGTGGCCCTCACGGCCGCCGAGGTGGGCGAGGTCGTCGTCGAGTACGAGGCTCGGGAGGCCGACGCGATCTCCGTTCGCGGGCGGACGGCCGGGATCGCGCCGCCGCCGGCCCCCGCGATGGCCGCACCGGGCCGGTTCTACATGGCCCGCCAGTCGGCGACGGGCGGCGGGCTCCAGCCGCCGCCGACCGACCGCGAGGGCTACGCGCCCATCGACGAGGTCGGGTTCAAGACGGCCACCGACGCCCCGCTCTCGACGTTCTCCATCGACGTCGACCGGGCCAGCTACGCCAACGCGCGCCGCTTTCTCGCCGACGACCGGCTCCCGCCCGTCGACGCCGTCCGCGTCGAGGAGTTCGTCAACGCCTTCGACTACGCGCTCGACGGGCCGGGCGACCGCGCGCGCCACCCGTTCGCCGTCCACACCGAGGTGACCGAGGCGCCGTGGGCGCCGGCCCACCGGCTCGTCCGGATCGGGCTCCAGGGGCGGCGGATCGACACCGAGGACCTCCCGCCGGCCAACCTCGTCTTCCTCCTCGACGTGTCGGGCTCGATGCAGGCGCCGGACAAGCTCCCGCTCCTTCAGCGCGCGTTCCGCCTGCTCGTCCGCGAGATGCGGCCGGAGGACCGCGTCGCGATCGTCGTCTACGCCGGGGCCTCGGGCCTCGTGTTGCCCTCGACGGATGGGACCGAGAAGGCCGAGATCCTCGACGCCATCGACCGGCTCCAGGCCGGCGGCTCGACGGCCGGCGCCGCGGGCCTCCGCCTCGCCTACGCCACGGCCCGCGAGCACTTCGACCCGGAGGCGACCAACCGCGTGATCCTCGCGACGGACGGCGACTTCAACGTGGGCCTCTCGTCCGACGCCGAGATGCAGCGGCTGATCGAGGAGGAGCGCGAGTCGGGCGTCTTCCTGTCGGTCCTCGGCTTCGGCACGGGCAACCTCCAGGACTCCAAGATGGAGACGCTCGCCAACCACGGAAACGGCAACTACGCCTACATCGACTCGATCCGCGAGGCCGAGCGCGTGTTCGTCCGCGAGTTCGGCGGGACGCTCTTCGCGATTGCGAAGGACGTCAAGATCCAGGTCGAGTTCAACCCGGCCGAGGTGGCGGGCTACCGGCTCATCGGCTACGAGAACCGGATGCTGGCGGCCGAGGACTTCAACGACGACCGGAAGGACGCCGGCGAGCTGGGCGCGGGCCACACCGTGACCGCGCTCTACGAGATCGTCCCGGTTGGCGTCGAGGTGCCCACGGCCGGCGTCGACGGACTCCGCTACCAAACGACGCCCGACCTCACGAGCGCCGCCCGGAGCGGCGAGCTGATGACGGTCGCCCTTCGCTACAAGCCCGCGACCGGCGCCGGCACGTTCGCCGACGAGTCCGTCCGCCTCGCGGTCGCCGTCGACGGGGCCGAGTTTCGGCCGGTTCGGCGGGCCTCGGAAGCCACGCGCTGGGCGGCGTCGGTCGCCGAGGCGGCGATGTTGCTCCGCGAGAGCGCGCACGCCCCGGGCGCGACGGGGGAGCAGGCCCTCGAGCTGGCCCGCGGCGCGCGCGGCGGCGACGCCCACGGCGACCGCGCCGAGTTTATCCGCATGATGGAGACCGCACGAGCGCTTCAGGAGACCGAGGGCGCCCGCCGCGACCGCCCCGTCGCTCTCGGCGACTGACGACGCCCAGCCGCAGTACGCCGTCGGGGCGCTTGTATACCTGCCCCCTCGCGACGTCACCGAGGCGGCCCGCCTCGGTGGCGCGCTGGAGGGGGAGACGGCCAACACAGGCGTCAGCCGGGGCGTGGCGGCGCCGAACGGCGCACGCCAGCGGCCGATGGCACGCGTTTGGATCTGGCGCGTTCATGTCCGTCCCTGGTCCCCCCACCACGCCTGTGGCCTCGCCGCCCAACATCGCCCGTCCCGCCCGCTCGTGGTCGCCTCCGGCGCCCGTCGAAGCGCCCACGCGGAACCCGTTCAAGCGCTACTGGCGGGCTGTCACCGACGATGAGGCGTCGTGGGGTCGGCGGCTGCTCGTGGCTGTCGGCGTTCCGTTTGGGATCGCCGTGGGCGGATTGGTGCTCGGCGCGGTGGCCTTCGCTGTCTACGCGTGGTCGCTCCTGCCCGAGACGCCGGACGCCTACGCGCTCGCCCGCGCCACGCAGTCGCAGCCGACCGTCGTCGTCGACGTTCGCGGCGAGCGGATCACGCAGTTTGAGCCCGAGTTCCGCGAGTGGGTCCCCCTCGACTCGATCCCAACGCACCTCGTCGACGCGCTCATCGCGACCGAGGACCGCGACTTCTACGGCCACGGCGGCGTCGACTACCAGCGGACCGTCGGGGCCATCTGGAACACGCTCCGGGGCGACCGCCAGGGCGGCTCGACCATCACGCAGCAGCTCGCGCGGAACCTGTTCCCCGACGAGATCGGCAACGCGGGGACGATCGAGCGGAAGACGAAGGAGGCGCTGGCGGCGCGCGCCATCGAGCGCGACCACACGAAGCGCGAGATCCTCGAGGCCTACCTCAACACGGTCCCGTTCCTCTACAACGCCCACGGCGTCGAGCTCGCCGCACGGACCTACTTCGCCTCGCACGCGCCCGACCTCACGGTCCCACAGTCGGCCATGCTCGTGGCGATGCTGAAGGGGCCGAACCAGTTCAACCCGGTGCGCCACCCCGAGGCGGCGGCGGCGCGCCGGAACCTCGTGCTCCGGCTGATGGCCGAGCAGGGCGTCCTCGCCCCGGCCGAGGCCGAGGCGTACCAGGCCGAGGGCCTCGACATCGACCTCCAGCCGCAGCCCTCGACCTACAGCGCGGCGCCGCACTTCACGGCCGCCGTCCGCCGCGAGCTGGAGGACTGGGCGCTGGCGCGGGGCTACGACGTCGACCGCGACGGGCTCGTCGTCCGCACGACGCTCGACCTGACGATGCAGCGGGAGGCCGAGGCGGCCGTCGCCGAGCGCGCCGCCCGCCTCCAGCGGACCGCCGACGCCCAGTGGGGCCGCGGCGTCCCGCGCGCGGCGCTCGCCGCCGCCGCCCCCCCCCCCCCGGCCCCCCCCCCGCCCGGCGACGGCGGGATGAGCGAGGCCGAGGCGCTCGCCGAGGTCCGCGCCGACGCCGCGCTGTGGGACTCCGTCGCGCAGTCGGTCCGCCGCGTCGAGGCGGGGCTCGTGGCGATCCAGCCCGAGACCGGCGCCGTCCGCGCCTACGTCGGGAGCCGCGATTTCCGGGTCGACGAGTACGACCACGCGGGCGTCGCGCTCCGCCAGCCGGGCTCGACGTTCAAGGCGTTCGTGTTCGCCGGCGCGCTCCAGCGCGGCTACGGGCCCGAGGACGAGATCGACGGCGGCGCCGCCCAGGGCGAGCTCGACGACGGGACGACGTGGACGCCGGCCGGCGGCTCGTCGGAGGGCACGCTCGCCGACGCGCTCGCCTACTCCAAGAACGCCGCCACGGCCCGGCTCACCCAAGAGATCGGGCCGCACCGTGTGGCGCTCGTGGCCCAGCGGATGGGCGTCGAGAGCGACCTCGACGTGGTCCCGTCGATCGGTCTCGGCACGAGCCCGGTCACGCTGCTCGAGATGGTCTCGGCCTACGCCACGATCGCCAACGACGGGCTCCGCCGCGAACCCAAGCTCATCACGCGCGTCGAGACGGCGTCGGGGACGGTCCTCGACACGTTCGGCGGCGCGGGCCGGCAGGCGCTCACCCGGCGCGACGCCCGCAACCTCCTCGACATGCTCCGCGGCGTCGTCGACCGCGGGACGGGGCGCCCGCTCCGCGAGATGGGCGTGACCGGCGACCTCGCCGGCAAGACCGGCACCACCCAGGAGTACGCCGACGGGTGGTTTATCGCCATGCGGCCGGGGCTGGCCGTCGGCGCGTGGGTCGGGTTCAACGACCAGCGCGTGACGTTCCGCTCGAAGGCGACCGGCGAGGGCTCGCGGACGGCGCTCCCGGTCGTCGGCGACTTCCTCCTGCGCGTCCAGGACCGCCTCCCAGACGTGGCCTTCCCGCCACCGCCGGGCCAGTACGCGGCCCTCGACTTCGACCCGGACGGCGACTCGCTCCTCGTCTCCGAGGCCGACGTGGCCGACCTCACGGCCGAGGACTACGAGTGGGCCTACGGCGAGGACCCCTACGACCCCGTCGAGGTCGACGTCCCCAACGTCGAGCGGCCCCTTGAGGACCGCCCCGACCTCCGCCAGCCGCCGCCGGCTACGCGCCGGATCGGCTGGGACGGCGACGGCCGCCGGACCGACGACGCCCGGCGGACCGACGACGCCCGTTCGGAGCCGCGCCGCGCGCCGACGCCCCGGACGCCTCCGCCGCCGCCGGCCCCGCGGGGTGGCCAGTCCGGCGAGCCCGTCGTGATCCCGCGCGACGCCCCGCCGCCCGAGCCGACGGTCCGCAACCGGAACAACCGCGGCGGCATGACGGCCGAGGAGATGATCGAGGAGGCCCGACGCCGCGACGGCGACGGGTAGGCCCGCCTCGGGTGCCGAGGCGGGGGAGGTGAAGTCTCCGAAAGCCGGAACGGCGGCCACGCCCCCGCCCTTCACGACTCCTCATCCCCTCCCGTTCGTTTGTCCCGAGTCTTACTCTTCACCGGCAAGGGCGGCGTCGGGAAGACGACGTGCGCCGCGGCCACGGCCCTCGCCTGCGCCCAGCGCGGCCAGCGCACGCTCGTCCTCTCGACCGACCCCGCCCACTCGCTCGCCGACGCCGTCGACCGGCCGCTCGGCCCCGAGCCCCAGGCGCTCGCGCCGAAGCTCGACGCCATGGAGGTCGACCTGTACTACTCCATGCGGAAGTACTGGGGCAACATGCGCGAGCTCGTCCGCGCCGTCCTCCGCTTCCAGGGCGCCGACGCCATCGCGGCCGAGGAGCTGGCGGCGCTGCCGGGGATGGGCGAGGGGAGCGCGCTCTTGTGGCTCGACGAGTTCGTCCGCTCCGGCGACTACGACGTGATCGTGCTCGACGCCGCGCCGACGGGCGAGACGCTCACGCTCCTGACGCTCCCGCAGGTCACGCAGTGGTGGCTCCAGAAAGCCTTCCCCCTGCAGAAGACGGCCATCAAGACGGTCGGCTTCGCTGTCCGCAAGACCACGGGCGTCCCGCTCGACAAGGGGTACGACGAGCTCGACCGGCTCTTCGGCAAGCTCGGCGACGTGCAGGAGGTCCTCCAGGACCCCGAGGTCACGAGCGCCCGCCTCGTGATGAACCCCGAGCGGATGGTGATCCAGGAGGCCAAGCGGGCCTACACCTACCTCCAGCTCTACGGCTACGGCGTCGACGCGGCCGTCGTCAACCGCGTGATCCCGGAGGACGAGGCCGGAGGCGTCATGGCGCGGTACGTCGAGGCCCAGGCCGGCTACCTCGACGAGATCCACCGGTCGTTCCACCCGCTGCCGGTGCTGACCGTCCCGCACCTCGGGCGCGAGGTGTTCGGGCTCGAGCTGCTGGAGCAGATCGCGGAGGGGATGTACCGCGACCGCGACCCGGCCGCCGTCTACCACGTCGAGCCGTCGTACAAGGTCGAGAACGAGGGCGACGTCTACACCGTCGCGCTCCGCGTGCCCGGGGCCGACCCCGGCGACGTCGAGGCCGAGCAGTTCGGCGACGACCTCGTGGTCCAGATCGCGAACCAGCGGCGGAACGTGACGCTCCCGGCGTTCCTGGCCTACTACCGGCTCGCGGAGGCGCGCGTCGAGGGGGGCTGGCTCTGCGCCCGGTTCGTGCCGGAGCCGTAGGGGAGGCGCATCTCGTGGCATCCCCTGATTGGTGGTCTGCCGCGTGACCGTAGGTTTCCGATCCGCCCATTTAACGACGTGGTCGGATGGGCCGATAGGGGGGAGGCTCCCCCACACTCCGTCATGGCCCTCTCGAATCCCCCGCTGCCGCCCGACTACAACGGGCTCGGGTTCTCGGACCCGACCAACGAGTTCGTGCGCATCACGACGACCGAGGACGAGGCGGGCCGCGCGCTCGTCGACGGCGTGGTCGTCATTCCGGGGCTGCCGGTGTGCCGCGTCCGCATGAAGACGGACGTCGACCGGATCTACCGCTACGGGCCGGGCCGGCACGCGCTCCTGGGCTACGTCCGCGCGGCGCTCCACGAGGACGTCGTCGTCGAGCTCCCTTGGAACTGAGCGCAGCGACGCCGCGCAGCACCTGGCTCGCTAGACGGCGCAGCCGCTGAGCGCAGCGACGTCGCGAGCAACGAGCCGTCTGGGTGGGTCGGCCTCGGTGCCGAGGCGGGGCGAGCTACGCGGGTCCGTCCGCGCCGTCGGTCGAGAGGGCGCCGCCGCTTTGGAGCACGGCCCGGAGGTCGACGCCGCCGTTGGGGTCGAAGTCGAGGGTCCGGATCGGGAACGGGATCGTCACGCCGTCGCGGTCGAACGCGGCCTTGACGGCCTTGATGGCTTCGCTCTGGGCCTCCAGGAAGTCGGTCTGGCGCATAAAGTCGACCCAGAAGCGGACGACGAAGTTGATCGACGAGTCGCCGAACTCGGTGTAGTAGAGCTGGACAGGCTTGCCGTCCTTCCGCGCCGCCAGCCCCTCGACGGCCGCGACGGCCACCTGCTGGGCGTGCCCGAGGTCGTCGCCGTAGCCGACGCCGCAGGCGAGGTCGACGCGCCGCTCACCGCGCGCGGAGTAGTTCACGATCGGGTCGCCGAAGACCTTCGCGTTGGGGAGGATGACCTTCTGGCCCTGGAACGTGTCGAGGACCGTCGACCGGAGCGAGATCTCGCGGACGGTCCCCGTGAACCCGTTCGTCTCGATGATCTCGCCCACGAGGAACGGGTTGCGAATGGCCATCAGGATGCCCGCGATAAAGTTCGAGGCGATGTCCTGGAACGCGAAGCCGAGGGCCAGCCCGACGACGCCGGCCCCGGCGAGGAGCGTCGTCACGGCGCCGTCTAGCCCGATGACGGTGAGCGCGATGAACGTCCCGACCGCGAGCACGGCGATGTAGACGATCGTCGCCAGCAGCTCGACGACGTTCTTCGTCTGGGGCGCCCGGTCGGCCGCGCGGTGGAGCACGCTCGACACGACGCTCCGGACGAGGCGGGCCACGAACGCGGCCGCGATCACGATGAGGGCCGCGAGGACGAGGTTCGGGAGAAGCTCGAAGAACCCGTCGACCCACTCGCGGAGGGTCACGAGCGCGCCGCTGGCGGCGGCGCCCACGGATTGGGCAGTCGTGTCGGCGGCGACGACGGTCGTATCGGTCTGCATGCGGCGCGGTCTGTGCGGGGGGTAGCTACGGCCCGCCCCGCGTGCGGTTCGCGCCGTCCGTCAGGCGTCGGACCCGTCCGACACGCCCGCCTCGGCGGCCCGGTCGAGCGCCTGGAGGAACGCCTCGACGGGCTGGGCGCCCGACAGCGCGAACCGGTCGCCGAACAGGTACAGCGGGACGCCGCCGATCCCGGCTCGCTGCGCGACCGTCTGGCTCCGGCGGACGTCGTCGGCGTAGCGGTCGTCGCCGAGGAGCGCGCGAACGTCGGCGCCCGGGAGGCCGGCGTGTTCGGCGATCGCGACGAGGTCCTCGGCGTCGCCTAGATCGCGGCCGTCGGCGAAGTAGCCCTCGAACAGGGCCTCGACGGTCTCCCACGTCCGGTCGTACTCCCCCGCGAGGAGCACGAGGCGGTGGGCGTCGAGCGTGTTGGGCGCCCCGGCCAGCTTCGCGAAGTCGAACCGGATGCCGGCCCGCTCGCCCGCCTCCGTGACGTGGGCGAAGGCGGCCTCGGTCCGCTCCGGCCCCCCGAACTTGCGGTGGAAGAAGGCACGGTCCTGGCCCTCCGGCGGGAGGTCGGGTTGGAGCTGGAACGGCCGCCAGCGGCGTTCGACGCCGAGCCCGGGTCGTTGGCGGAGCGCCTCGGCGAGGTGGGCCTCCCCGATGTAGCACCACGGGCAGGCGATGTCGGCGAACACGTCGAGGGTCATGGAGACGAGGAGGGGGGAGCGTATGGACAGACGCCCCCTGGAAAAGCTCCGGCCGGCGGCTGACCCGTACGACGGGGGCCTCCGCCCAGGGGCCGAGGCGCGCCGCGTCCTCGGGCGCCCTCTGCCGCCGACACCGGCGCAACCATTCCGTCATCGGGAGCGGATCGCGTCCTCCGCCCGTTAGCTTGGCCGACACCCTTTCCGATCCATGTTCGTCCACGAGCTGAGCCCCGAGCAGCGCCGCGCCTTCCTCGTCCTGGCCCGTCAGGTCATCGACGCCGACAACCGGCTCGCGATCCAGGAGGTCGAGCGGCTCGACCGGCTCTATGTCGAGGCCGGCGTGGGCACCGAGACGGCGTCGGCCCCGAGCGGCGTCGGCGACCTGAACCTCCTGTTCGGGACCGAGCGGTCGCGCGTGGTCGTCCTGCTCGACCTCCTTCTGATGGCCTACGCCGACGGCCAACTCCACCCGAGCGAGATCCGGGCCGTCCGGTCCGTAGCCGCGGGCCTCCAGGTCGACGCGGGGACGTTCGAGGCCGCGCTCGACTGGGCCCGCCGCCACCAGGCGCTCGTCGACGAGGCCGAGCACCTCGGGAGCGCCGTCGGCTCGTAGTCGGGGGCCCGGCCTCCGACCTGACTCGCCCGGCTGTGCCCGCCTCGGCGCCGAGGCGGCAGGAGCGAGCCGCGTGGCCGCCCCGCGTGGCCGGTGTCCACGGGTTATCCACCACGTGGAAAACGGGGCCCGTCTAGCTTCGCCGGTCCACCCTCTGTGACCCCGTGAGCGACCAGAAAATCATCTTCTCGATGCTCGGCGTCGGCAAGACCCTGCCGACGGGCAAGAAGATCCTCGACAACATCTACCTCTCGTTCTACTACGGCGCCAAGATCGGCGTCCTGGGCCTGAACGGGGCCGGCAAGTCGACGCTGCTGAGGATCATCGCTGGCAAGGACCCGAACCACGACGGCGAGATCCAGAAGCAGCCGGACCTGAGCATCGGCCTCCTCGAGCAGGAGCCCGACCTCGGCGACCCGTCGCGGACCGTCAAGGAGGTCGTCGAGGAGGGGATGGCCGAGGCCGTCGGCCTGCTCAAGCGGTACGAGGAGATCTCGGCCGGCTTCGCCGAGCCCGACGCCGACTTCGACGCGCTCATCGCGGAGCAGGGGAAGGTCCAGGAAGAGATCGACCGGCTCGGCGCGTGGGACGTCGACGCCCGGCTCCAGCAGGCCATGGACGCGCTCCACTGCCCGCCCGGCGACGCGCCCATCGGCCCGCTGTCGGGCGGCGAGAAGCGCCGTGTGGCGCTCGTTCGGCTCCTCCTCCAGGCGCCCGACGTGCTCCTGCTCGACGAGCCGACGAACCACCTCGACGCGCAGTCCGTCGCGTGGCTCGAGAAGCACCTCGCCGGCTACCCCGGCACAGTCATCGCCGTGACGCACGACCGGTACTTCCTCGACAACGTGGCCGGCTGGATCCTCGAGCTCGACCGCGGCAAGGGGATCCCGTTCGAGGGCAACTACACGAGCTGGCTCGAGCAGAAGGAGCGCCGGCTCGCGCAGGAGGAGAAGGAGGCCTCGAAGCGCCAGAAGACGATCCACCAGGAGCTCGAGTGGGTCCGCCAGAACGCCAAGGGCCAGCGGACCAAGTCGAAGGCGCGGATCGCGCGCTACGAGGAGCTCCAGGCCGGGCTGGGCGACGAGCGCCGCGAGGAGCTCGAGATCTACATCCCGCCGGGCCCCCGCCTCGGCAACGTCGTCGTCGAGGCCGAGCACGTCGACAAGGGCTACGACGGGCGGACCCTCGTCGAGGACCTCACGTTCAGCCTCCCGCCCGGCGGCATCGTCGGGGTCGTGGGCCCGAACGGGGCCGGCAAGACGACGCTCTTCCGCATGATCACGGGCGAGGAGGACCCCGACGGCGGCGCCTTCCGCGTCGGCGAGACGGTCAAGCTCGGCTACGTCAACCAGGTCCGCGACCTCGACCCCGACAAGACGGTCTGGGAGGTGATCTCCGGCGGCGCCGACTTTATCCAGCTCGGGACGCGCGAGGTCAACTCGCGCGCCTACGTCGGGCGGTTCAACTTCGGCGGGTCCGACCAGCAGAAGAAGGTCGGGACGCTGTCCGGCGGCGAGCGCGGCCGGCTCCAGCTGGCCGTCACGCTCAAGGAGGGCGCCAACGTCCTCCTCCTCGACGAGCCGACCAACGACCTCGACGTCAACACGCTGCGGGCGCTCGAGGAGGCCCTCCTGGCGTTCGGCGGCTGCGCCGTCGTGATCAGCCACGACCGCTGGTTCCTCGACCGCGTGGCCACGCACACGCTCGCCTTCGAGGGCGACGGCGAGGTCACGTTCTACCCCGGCAACTACTCCGAGTACGCCGAGGACCGGAAGGCCCGCCTCGGCATCGACCCCGACGAGCCGACCGGCCCGCACCGCCGCCTGACCCGGGCGTAGCGAGCGAGGGGCGACGCGCGAGGGCGACGAGTCACCGGCCGCCGCCCTCGCCCTTTCCTCGTCGCCCAGTCCCTCTGACACGCACCCGGCAGCGGGGCACCAGAGATTCCCCACGTCCTGGTTCCGGGGGGCTCCGTAGCTTCGGCGCCGCCCCCGGGCACGCTCTCACCCGCCCTTCCCCATGAGCGAGATCACGTTCGGCACGGACGGCTGGCGCGCCGTCATCGCCGAAGACTACACCTTCGACAACCTGACCCGCGTGGCCCGCGCGACGGCCGCCTGGGTCCAGACGCAGGACGCCGGGGACGGGTCCGTGGTCGTGGGGCACGACACGCGGTTCCAGGGCGCGGCCTTCGCGCGGCACGTGGCCGCCGTGTTCGCCAGCGCGGGCGTCCGCGTCCACCTCGCGAGCGGGTTCGCGACGACGCCGGCCGTGAGCTGGGCCACGAACGACCGCGGCGCGACGGCCGGCATCGTCATCACGGCCAGCCACAACCCGCCCGAGTACAACGGGTTCAAGATCAAGGGCCACTTTGGTGGGCCGGCCACGCCGGCCATGATCGCGGAGGTCGAGGCCGAGCTGGCCGCGCTCAAGGGCCGGTTCGCCGTCCAGCCCTACGACGCGCTCGAGGCCGACGGGCGGATCGAGACCTTCGACCTCCAGGCCGGCTACGTGGACATGCTCCGCGAGCGGCTCGACCTCGACGCCATCAAGGAGGCCGCCACGCGCGTGGCCTACGACGCGATGTACGGCGCCGGCCAGGGCGTCGTGACCGAGCTTCTGGGCAAGCCGCGCGTCGAGGAGCTCCACCACGAGCTCAACCCGGGCATGCACGGCCAGGCGCCCGAGCCCATCGAGCGGAACCTGAACGGCCTTCTCGAGACCGTGACCGCCGAGAACTGCGGGATCGGCCTCGCGACCGACGGCGACGCCGACCGGATCGGCCTCGTCGACGAGGAGGGCCAGTTTGTCGACTCCCACAAGATCCTCGCGCTCCTCGTCAAGTACCTCCACGAGGAGAAGGGGCTCCGCGGCGACATCGTCAAGACGTTCTCGACGACGGACATGCTCGACCGGATGGGCGAGGCGTACGGCCTCGACGTCGTCACGACGCCGATCGGGTTCAAGTACATCGGGCCGAAGATCGTCGAGGGCGACGTGCTCGTCGGCGGTGAGGAGTCGGGCGGGATGGCCATCAAGGGCCACATCCCCGAGCGCGACGGGCTCTTTATCGGGATGACGGTCGTGGAGATGATGGTCAAGCGGGAGCGGACGCTCTCGGGCCTCGTCCGCGAGCTGATGGACGAGTTCGGGCCGCACTACCAGTCGCGCCAGGACCTCCACACGACCGAGGCTCGCAAGCAGGCTGTCCTCGAGCAGCTCCAGGCCGACGGACTCGCCGAGGTGGACGGGCACGCCGTGACGGCGACGGAAACGCTCGACGGGTTCAAGTTCCGCCTCGAGGAGGGCTGGCTCATGTTCCGGGCGTCCGGGACCGAGCCGGTTCTCCGCATCTACTCCGAGGCCCCGAGCCAGGACGCCGCCGACGCGCTCGTCGGCTGGGGCGTTCGGTTCGTCGGCGGCGACGGCTGAGCGCCGGCCCGCGACCGGTCGGCCCATTGGAGCGGCCCCGGGCGCGGTTTGTGGCGACGTTCGCCCCTCCACCACACGTCCGCCGATGCGCTCGCTCCGCCCGACGGCGCTCGCCCTGCTCCTCACCCTCGGCGCCTGCGACGCCGGGGCGCCTGACGACGGCCCTCTAGCCGAGAACACGTTCGCGGTCCAGGTCGGCGACGGCGAGCGGACGGTCCGCCAGGAGGCCCACTTCGGCTCGTACGTCAGCGCGACGACGGGGCCGACGGTGGCGATGATCTTCGGCACGCGGCCGGTGGGCTCGCTGGCCTCCATCACGGCCCCGGTCGTGGGGTTCGCCTACGACGGCGCCTCGGTGAGCGTGGGGACGTACGACCTCGCGGCCGTCAACCCGAGCGGGGACCCGCCGGAGGGCGCGTTCATCGGCGTCTACATCGACCCGTCGGAGTACGTCTCGGGCCAGATCGGGCGGAGCGGGTTCTACTACACGGGCGAGGGCACGATCACCTTCGAGGAGGTCGACGCGACGCGCGCCCGGGGGACGTTCTCGATGCGGGCCGTGGAACTGGGCGACGGGTTCGCCGCGCTCGAGACGACGGCGGCCGTCGAGGTGACCGGTGAGTTCCACGCCGTCCACACCGACGCCTTCGGGCAGGAGGACGCGGTCTGGAACTAGTCGGCGGGGGAGGGCGCTGCCGGCACCGTGTCCCGGCACCGTGTCCGGGCGGTGCGGTAGTCTGCGGGACCGCGCCCGCCCCGCCGTGTCCACCGACGCCGCTGCTTCCCTGACCCCGTCCGCCTCGGCCGACGCAGCGGCGTGGCGGACCGAGGCCGTGTTCGTCGGCCTCGCGCTGGCGGGGCTCATCGTCGGGCTCGTGGCGGAGTGGGGGGAGGCGGCCGCGCTGAGCGCGGTGGGCTACGCGGTGTCGTACGGGTTCGGCGGGTGGTTCGGGCTGCGGGCCGGGCTCGCGTCGCTGCGCGCGCGGTCGGTCGACATCGACCTGCTCATGATCCTGGCGGCGCTGGGGGCGCTCGCGATCGGCGCGCCGTTCGAGGGGGCGATGCTCCTGTTCCTGTTCTCGCTCTCGAACGTGCTCCAGCACGTCGCGATCGGGCGGAGCCGGCGGGCCATCGGTGCGCTCATGGAGCTCCGG
>JAAXJP010000081.1:0-531 GCA_012269805.1 Rubrivirga sp. | reverse complement strand
CGTCGCGGACCGGCGAGAGCGTGCCCGTGCCGAAAGACCGAGGCGACGACGTGTTCGGGGGGACGACCGTCGGCGGCGGCGCGCTCGACGTCCGCGTCACGAAGCCGGCCGGTGAGAGCGCCATCGCCCGTGTCATCGCGCTCGTGGAGGACGCGCAGTCGCGGAAGGCCGAGACGCAGCGGCTCATCGACCGGTTCGAGGAGCCGTACGCGCTCGCCGTGATCGGGATGACGCTCATCGCCATCGCGCTCCCGATCCTCGGGTGGGGCGCCGAGTTCCGCCCGACGGTCTACCGCGCCATGACGCTGATGGTGGCCGCCAGCCCATGCGCTCTCGTCATCTCGACGCCGGCCGCCGTCCTCAGCGCGATCGCGGCGGCGGCCCGGAGCGGCGTCCTCTTCAAGGGCGGGGCGACGGTCGAGGAGGCCGCCGGGGTCCGCGCCGTCGCGTTCGACAAGACGGGCACGCTGACGGCCGGCCAAACGCGTCTGACCGACGTCGTCCCCCTCGCCGACGGGCTCCCCGAGGCGG
>JAAXJP010000152.1 GCA_012269805.1 Rubrivirga sp. | reverse complement strand
CGCCCGACCCCGTGCCCGAGACCTCCGCCCCCGCCCGCCGCGCCGAGACCGACGCCGACCTCCGCCGCGTCATCCTCGACCACGCCCGGCACCTCCTCGTCGCCGACGGCTACGAGGCCCTGTCGATGCGGAAGATCGCCGGGTCCGTCGGGTGCAGCGCGACGAGCATCTACCTCCACTTCGAGAACAAGGACGCGCTCACGCACGCGCTCATCTCGGAGGGGATGGACCGGCTCCACGCCGCGCTCACGGCCGCCGCCGAGACCGCCCCCACGCCGCCGGAGCGACTCGAGGCGCTCTCGCGGGCCTACGTCCGGTTCGGCCTCGACAACCCGGAGTACTACGAGGTCATGTTCCAGCTCCACCCGGAGCGGATGGCCCGGTACCCGGCCGAGGACTACCGCCGCGCGCGCCGGAACGTCGAGCTGTTCGGCGAGACCATCCAGGCGGGCGTGGCCGCGGGGTCCCTCGACGCGCCGAGCCCGCCCGACGTGGCCTCGGCGGTCCTCTGGACGGCCCTCCACGGGCTCGTGTCGCTCCACCTCGCCCGCCGCGTCGACGTCCGCCTCGCCGGCGACGACTTCGTCGACGCGGCCGTCCGCCAGTCGCTGGCGCCGTTCGCGGCGCGGTAGCCGGAACAAACCGGATCGCCTCGCGATCATCGTACGTTCACGCGGAAGCCCTTCCGTCTCACCGACTTCGCCCCATGGCCCTCCAGATCCACACCGCCCCCGCCGACGCGGACGGGCAGGTCGTCCTCGGCGTCACGCTCCCCCGACTCCTCGACGACGCCGTCGAGAAGTACCCCAACCCGAAGGGGTTCAACCAGCCCCAGCCCGGCGGCGGCTGGATGACGATGTCGAACGGTGAGTTCCGCGACGCGGCCGACGAGATCGCGCTCGGCCTCCTCGCCTCGGGCCTCGAGCGGGGCGACCACGCCGCGTTCTTTATGGACAGCGACCTCTACTTCGCCCTCGCCGACTTCGGGACGCTCATCGCGGGGATCGTCAACGTCCCGCTCTACACGACGTACGCGCCCGAGAACCTCGTCTACGTCACGAACCACGGCGAGGCCAAGGCCATGTTCGTGACGAACGAGGAGATGCTGGCCAACTTCGCCGGCTGGGCCGGCGAGGTCCCGGACGTCAAGCTGGTGGTCCTCGCGCAGGGCTCCGGCGCCGGCGTGACGCTGCCCGACGGCGTCCGCCTGATGACGCTCGACGAGCTCCGCGCCGAGGGCAAGCGCGTCCGGACCGAGACGCCGAACCGGCCCGACGAGCTCCGCGACCTCATCGAGGCCGACGACCTCGCCACGCTCATCTACACCTCCGGCACGACGGGCCAGCCGAAGGGCGTCATGCTGACCCACGAGAACATCTCGTCGAACAGCCACGCCTCGTTCACGGGCATCTCCATCCTCGGCCACCAGGAGGAGCAGGTCGTCACGTTCCTCCCGCTCACGCACATCTTCGCGCGGATGCTCCAGTTCGCGAGCGTCGCGTGGGGCCAGAGCGTCTTCTTCTCGAACCCCGACCAGATCGTGGCCCACCTCGCCGAGGTCCAGCCGACCATGTTCGCCTCGGTCCCGCGCGTGCTCGAGAAGGTCTACGACAAGGTCTCGCTCGGCGTCGCCGAGTCGACCGGGCTCAAGCACAAGATCGGGACGTGGGCGCTCGACCTGGCCAGCCAGTACGACGTCTCGAGGCCGGACGGCGGGCTCCCGGGCTGGAAGTACGCCATCGCCGACAAGCTCGTCTACTCGAAGCTCCGCGAGCGGCTCGGCCTCACGCGCGTGAAGGCCGTCGCCGTCGGCGGCGCCGCGCTCCGGTCCGACCTCGCCAGCTCGTTCATGGCGTTCGGCATCCCTGCCTACCAGGGCTACGGCCTGACCGAGACGAGCCCGGTCATCACGGTCAACCTGCCGGGCCAGAACCGGGCCGGGACCGTCGGCCCCCCGATCGCGGGGGTCGAGGTGGCGATCGCCGAGGACGGCGAGATCCTCTCGCGCGGGCCCCACATCATGAAGGGCTACTACAAGATGCCCGACAAGACCGCCGAGGTCCTCGACGACGACGGCTGGTTCCACACCGGCGACATCGGCGAGTTCACGCCCGATGGGTTCCTCAAGATCACCGACCGCAAGAAGGCCCTGTTTAAGCTGTCGACGGGCAAGTACGTCATCCCGCAGCCCATCGAGAACGCGCTGACGGAGAGCTCGCTCATCGAGCAGGCCGTGGTCGTGGGCAACAGCCAGAAGTTCTGCACGGCCCTCATCTTCCCGAACATGGAGGCCCTGCCGGTGTGGGCCAAGCAGCACGGCGTGACGGCGACCGGCCAGGCGCTCCTCAAGGACCCGACGGTCCAGGCCGAGTTCGAGCGGCTCGTCGGGGAGGCCAACGCGGGGATGGACCACTGGAGCCAGGTCCAGCGCTTCCGCCTCGTGCCCGAGCTGATGACGGTCGAGAACGAGCTCCTCACGCCGACCATGAAGGTCAAGCGCGGCGCCGTCAACCAGGAGTACGCCGACTCGATCAACGGGATGTACCAGGCGTCGGTGTCGAAGAGAAACGGCGCGGCGGTCGTCGCGTAGGGCGGCGCGGGCTCCCCCGCCTCGGGGCGTCGGCGGTACGCGTCGGCGCCCCACGTCTGTGAGGCCTCGACCGGGCCGAGGCGGGCGGGGCCGTCTTGGAAGGGAGGTGAGCCCGGTCTTAATGGAACGGGTGCCGCCGTGCGGCATCCAACGGAAAGGCGGCCCGCCGTGCGAACCTGGGCCGCTTAACGGTGTTAATCCCGCGTCCCTCGTCCTCCCCGCCATGGCCTCCTCCGTCTCGACCCCCAGCGCCTCGGGCGACGGCGCCTCCGTCCCGGCCGACGCGCCGTCCGCCACCCCGGAGGCGCTTGCGGCCCTCGCCGCCTCGGGCGTCGACCTCGACCGTCTCGCGGCGGCGTTCGGCCAGATGGACGAGGCGACGGTCGCGGCCTCCGTCAAGGGGCTCGAAAAGGCCGCCTCTGGCCGACGCGCCTACGAGCCGCCCGCGCCGGACGGCGACTTTTTCGACATCGACGGCCTCATCTCGGGCGCCCAGCGGGAGAAGATGGCGGAGCTCCGTCGGTTCATGGAGAGCGAGGTCGAGCCGGTCATCAACGAGGCGTGGCTCGGCGACCGGACGCCGCTCGACGTGCTCGTCCCGGGCTTCCGAAAGCTCGACCTCCTCACGGCCATCTACGGCGAGGACCTCGAGACGCGCGAGCCCAACGGCTCCGTGATGGAGGGCCTCCTCACGATGGAGATCGCCCGCGTGGACGTGAGCACGGCGACGTTCTTCGGCGTCCACTCCGGCCTCGCGATGCAGTCGGTCCTCGTGTGCGGGAGCGACGAGCAGAAGGCCGAGTGGCTCCCCAAGATGCGCGCCTGGGACGTGATCGGCGCCTTCGGCCTGACCGAGCCCGAGGTGGGCAGCGCCATCGCCGGCGGCGTCACGACGACGGCCCGGCGCGAGGGCGACGAGTGGGTCCTCAACGGTCAGAAAAAGTGGATCGGCAACGCGACGTTCGCCGACGTCGTCGTGATCTGGGCCCGCGACGAGGCCGACGGCCAGGTCAAGGGGTTCTTGGTCCAGCCCGACACGCACGAGGGCTACTCGGTCGAGAAGATCCGCGGCAAGATCGCGCTGCGGGCCGTCGAGAACGGGCTCATCACCCTGGAGGACTGCCGCGTGCCGGAGTCCGACCGCCTCCAGAAGGCCGAGTCGTTCGCCCAGGTCGCCGAGGTCCTGAAGCTGACGCGGGCGGGCGTCGCGTGGCAGGCCGTCGGCTGCGCGATGGGCGCCTACGAGCGGAGCCTGCGCTACGCGACCACGCGCGGCCAGTTCGGCAAGCCCATCGCCTCGTTCCAGCTTATACAGGACAAGCTGGTCCACATGCTCGGCAACGTGACGGCGCTTCAGACGATGTGCCTCCGGCTGAGCCAGCTCCAGGACGCCGGCGTCATGACCGACGCGCAGGCCAGCCTCGCCAAGGTCTACACGGCCGCCCGCTGCCGCGACGTGGTGGCCCTCGCCCGCGACCTCCACGGTGGCAATGGCATCCTCATCGACAACCACGTCGCCCGGGCCTTCGCCGACACGGAGGCCATCTACTCGTACGAGGGCACCAACGAGATCAACTCGCTCATCGTCGGCCGCCACGTCACCGGCCTCGGCGCCTTCGTCTAGCCCCCGCGGCCCGCGCCGCCGGCCCTCCGATTCCTCTGATCCCTTCCTCTGACCCGATGGAAACCCCGACCCTGACCTCCAACGGCACCGACGCCGGCACGGCCGAGACGCCGTTCTGGGCCCACAAGCCATTCAAGACCGCCGCCGTCCTCGGCGCCGGCGTCATGGGCAGCCAGATCGCCGCCCACCTCGCCAACGCGGGCCTCGACGTGCTCCTCCTCGACGTCACGCCCGAGTCGATCGGCCGCGAGGGGAAAAAGAACGACCTCGTCGAGGGCGCCTTCAAGGACGCCACCCGGATGAAGCCGGACCCCTTCATGACGAAGGACGCCCAGGACCGGATCGCGCTCGGCAACTTCGACGACGACTTCGACCGGATCGCCGAGGCCGACTGGGTCATCGAGGTCGTGGTCGAGCGGATGGACATCAAGCAGTCCGTCATGGAGCGGATCGAGGCGGCGGCCCGCGAGGACGCCGTGATCTCGACCAACACGTCGGGCCTACCGATCGCGCAGATCGCCGAGGGCCGGTCGGACGCGTTCAAGCAGCGCTTTCTCGGGACCCACTTTTTCAACCCGCCGCGCTACCTCAAGCTGTTCGAGGTGATCCCGACCGAGGACACCGACCCGGAGGTCGTCGACCGCGTCACGAGCTTCGCCCGCGTCCACCTGGGTAAGGGGATCGTGGTCGCCAAGGACACGCCGAACTTTATCGGCAACCGGATCGGGACGTACGCCATGCTCGGCGCCGTCGAGCAGTTCGAAAAAGGCGACTTCTCGATCGAGGAGATCGACGCGCTCACGGGCACGCTCATCGGCCACGCCAAGAGCGCGACGTTCCGCACGGCCGACGTGGTCGGGCTCGACACGCTCCGCCACGTCACGGCCAACCTCTACGACGCGATCCCGGAGGACGAGTCCCGCGACCGGTTCCAGGTCCCGGACGTGCTCCAGCGGCTCGTCGACCTCAAGCGGCTCGGCGCGAAGTCGAAGGAGGGGTTCTACAAGAAGGAGGGGAAGACGATCAAGTCGCTCGACCCGGAGACCATGGAGTACGTGGAGCCTGGCGAGATGGGCTTCGACGTCAAGGCCTTCAAGAAGGCCGGCGACCTCCCGGCCCGCCTCCAGGCGCTCTGGGCCGACGACGGCAAGGCCGGCGGGTTTTTCCGCGAGACGACGCTCGACCTCATCGGCTACACGGCCCGGCGGACCCCCGAGATCTCGGACTCGCCCTCGAACATCGACCGCGCGCTCCAGTGGGGCTTCGGCTGGGAGATGGGCCCGTACCAGATCTGGGACGCGCTCGGGATCGACGCCGTCCGCGACGCCCTCAAAGAAGACGGCGTCGACGTGCCCGACTGGGTCGACAGCGTCCCCGAGGCGGGCTTCTACCGCGACACCGAGCGCGGCATCCCGCAGGTCTGGATGCCCGCCTCGGGCGAGTACCAGGACGACCCGCGCCCGGCCGACGAGTGGGGCCTGACCTACATCAAGGAGGACGAGAACAACACGCTCTGGGCCAACGACGAGGCCGCGCTCCTCGACGTCGGCGACGGCGTCGCCCTCTTCGAGTTCCGGTCCAAGTCGAACAGCCTCGGCCAGGAGGTCATCTCCGGGCTGATGGAGGCGATCCAGACGGTCGAGGACGACCGCGACCTCCGCGGCATGATCATCGGCAACGAGGGGAACAACTTCTCCGTCGGCGCCAACCTCGGCGAGGTCGTGATGGCCATGGCGATGGGGTCGGTAAGCGACCTCGAGCCGTTTATCGAGAGCTTCCAGCGGGCCGTCCTCCGGATCCGCTACGCCGAGAAGCCGGTCGTCGTGACCACGCACCAGCGCGTGCTCGGCGGCGGCTGCGAGATGACGATCGCCTGTCCGCACCCGGTCCTGGCGGCCGAGACCTACATGGGCCTCGTCGAGCTCGGCGTCGGCCTGATCCCGGGCGGCGCCGGCACGACGATGATGACGGCCAAGGCCGCCGAGCTCGCCGGCTCCGACTACGTCAACGAGATCCAGTCGGTCCTCCGCCAGCACTTCGAGCAGATCGCGATGGCGAAGGTGGCCGAGAGCGCGCAGCAGGCCCGCGAGATGAACTTCGTCGGCGACGACGCCATCATCGTGATGAACGACGCGCGGCGGTTCCACGTGGCCAAGCAGGAGGTCGTTCGCCTCAGTGAGCAGGGCTACCTCCCGCCGCCGGTCCGCACGAACGTCCACGTGCTCGGCGCGCCGGGCCGGGCCCAGTTCGACGCCGCGCTCCACCAGTTCCGCGAGGGCGACTACGTCTCGGACTACGACAAGTACCTCGGCCAGAGGCTCGCGTGGGTGATGACCGGCGGCGACCTCACGCAGCCGGCGTTCGTCCACGAGGACTACCTCCTCGAGCTCGAGCGCGAGGTGTTCCTCTCCCTCCTCGGCGAGTAGAAGACGCAGGCCCGCATCCAGAGCATCCTCACGACCAACACGCCGCTCCGCAACTAAGGGCACGGGGGAAGGGGCATGGGGCAAGGG
>JAAXJP010000156.1 GCA_012269805.1 Rubrivirga sp. | reverse complement strand
GACCTCGATGGACTCGTTGTCGAGGACCGCGTGGTAGATCCGCCACGCCTCCTCGGCCTCCTCGGCGTGGACGAACAGCGTCGGGTCGCCCTCGGCGACGTCGCGCAGGAGCGTCTCGTAGGCATCGGGGAAGGGACCGAAGGTGTCCTCGTAGCGGAACGAGAGCTCGCGGGTCGAGACGCCGAACCCCTCGCCGGGCGTCTTGACGTCGAACGACAGGGTAAACCCCTCGTTGGGCTGGAGCCGGAGCCGGAGCGTGTTCCGGGCCGGGTCGCACCCGCCTGACCCCTGGAACAACGTGATCGGCGGGCGGCGGAACACGACGGCGATCTCCGTCAGGCGCTCGGCCATCCGCTTGCCGGTACGGAGGACGAAGGGGACGCCCTGCCACCGCCAGTTGTCGAGGTGGAGTCGGACGGCCGCGAACGTGTCGGTCCGCGAGTCGGCGGGGACGCCCTCGTGGTCGCGGTAGCCCTCGTCGTGGCCGGCGCCGGGCCCGTACTGGCCGAGGACCGTCTCGTTCGAGCGCGCGGTCCGCGTCGAGCGGAGCACCTTGATCTTCTCGCGGCGGATGCCCTCGGCGTCGAGCCGGGCCGGCGGCTCCATCGCCGTCAGCGAGAACAGCTGCGTGAGGTGGTTCTGGATCATGTCGCGCATCGTCCCGACGCCGTCGAAGTAGCCGGCGCGCCCCGCGGCGTCGTTCGTCTCCGAGACCGTGATCTCGACCCGCTCCACGTCGCGCCGGCTCCAGGCCGACTCGAAAAAGGCGTTGGCGAACCGGAAGACGAGCAGGTTCTGGACCGTCTCCTTGCCCAGGAAGTGGTCGATCCGGTAGACCGCGCGCTCCGGGAAGTGCTCGTGGACGATCCGGTTGAGCTCGCGCGCGCTCTCCAGGTCGTGCCCGAACGGCTTCTCGATCACGAGCCGGACCCAGGGCGCGTCGTCGGGGACGTGCTCGCCGACCGTGCCCCGTTCCTCCTCATACTCGCCCAGCGCCGAGATCGTCCCCGGGAACGTGGAGGGCGGGAGGGCGAGGTAGTAGACGCGGTTGCCCCCGAGCCCGCGCTCCTCCTCCAGGGCCTCGGCCGTCTCGAAGACCGGGTCGAGCTGGTCGTAGGCCTCCACGCGCGCGAACCGGAGCGCGTCCTCCGCCCACGCGCGGGCCTCGCCCTCGTCCACGTCCGCCTCGACCAGCGCCTCGACGGCCTGGGCTTGGAGCTTTGCGTCGTCCCAGTCCGAGCGGCCGACGCCGACGACGGTGGCCGGTGGGGCGCCGTCGCGCTGCGAGACGCGGTAGAGGGCGGGGAACAGCTTGAGCGCCGCGAGGTCGCCGGTGGCGCCGAAGAGGACGAAGACGTGCGGGTCCATCGGGTCGGGGAGAGGGGCGGCATGAATGTCCGACCCCTGTCGCGGGTTCGCCGCCTCCCGGACCACGTGCCCGGGCCCGCCCGCCTCGGCCGGTGTCTCGAGGCGGAGCGGCCGGCGCGTCGCGGCTACAACACCTGGTCCGACAGGTGGCCAGCCACGCGCAGCGCGTTCGCGGCGATCGTGAGCGTCGGGTTCGTCGCGGCCGACGACGGGAAGACGCTCGCGTCGGCGAGGTAGAGGTTGCTCACCTCATGGGCCCGGCCTGACGGGTCGACCACGCTCGCTGCGGGGTCCGTCCCCATCCGGCACGTCCCGCACTGGTGGTTCATGACCTCCAGCGGCATCGGGACCCGGAGAAAACGGTCGAAGCCGATCTCGCGGAGCGCGGCCTCCAGGCGGTCCATCAGATGCTCCTGCGCCAGGCGGTTCGTCTCGGTGTAGCGCACGCGGAGCTCCCCCTCGGACCCGACCGTGACCCGGTTGTCGGGCAGCGGGAGGTCCTCGCTCTGCACCCACCAGTCGACGGAGTGGGCGGCGAGGACGTCCGCCTCCTCGGGCGACATCGCTCCCACGCCGAGGTCCTGGAGAATCTGCCACCCCGCGTGCTTCCCCATGAGGTGGACGTGCCCGAGCGGGACGCCGTCCCACTCCGGGTCGCCGGGGACGCCGAAATAGAAGTCGTTGACGGCCAGCGTCTTCTGGAACCGCGTCGGGTTGGGGGTCCCGCTGTCGACCGTGTAGAACTTCGACGTCACGTGCCGCATCAGGTGGCGGCCGACGGCGCCGGACCCGTTCGCCAGCCCGTCCGGGTGAGCGCCCGAGGCGGACCGGAGCAGGAGCGCGGCCGTGTTGATGGCGCCCGCGCAGAGCGCGAAGACGTCGGCCTGGAACGTGGTCGGCTCGCCGTCGACGGTGGCCTCGACGTGCGTGACGGTCGCCCCGGCGGCGTCGGTCACGATCCGCGTGACGTCGGCGACGACGAGGTCGACGTTGTCGTGGTCGAGGGCGGGCGTGACGGTGGCCGTCTCCGCGTCGGCCTTGAGGTGGAGGAGGTCGGGGTAGCCGTCGAACGCGGCCCGACCCATCGCATCGAACGTTTCTCGGAGCACGAACGCCCCGCCGCCCGGGTCTTCGTGGCTGTACTTCACGCCCATCGGCAGTTCGAACGCCCGGATGCCCTGGGCTTGCAGCCCGGCCGCGACCTGGTCGATCCGCTCGTCGTGGGGGATCGCGGGGTGGGGGAGGGGCCCGCTCGCGGGCGGTTCGAACGGGTCGGCCCCGCGGGTGCCGTGGACGTGGTAGAGGCGCTCGGCCCGGTCGTAGAACGGCGCGAGGTCGTCGTACGTGATCGGCCAAGCCGGCGAGAGGCCGTCGAGGGTCTGGAGGTTCCCGAAGTCCTCAGGCCGGAAGCGGAGGAGGGCCGAGCCGTAGACCTTCGTGTTGCCGCCGAGCCAGTAAAACATGTCCGGGCGGAAGGTCTCGCCCGTGGCGTCGTCGGTCCACCGCTCGTCGGCCTTGTAGAGGCCCTCCGAGAAAAGCTTTTTGGGGTCCCAGTTGTCGGCCTCGCGGGGGAGCGAGCCGAGCCGGTTCAGAAGGAGGATCCGCTTGCCCGTCGGCGCGAGGGCGTGGGCGAGCGCGCCGCCGCCGACGCCGGCGCCGATGATGCAGAGGTCGTAAGTCACGGGCAGGAGGGATGGGGGAGGGCGCGCGGGGCCAGGCAGCAGGACGTCCCGCGCCACGAGTTCTGGTCGCCCCGCTCGGTCAGCCGCTCCACGGCTCTTGGAAGTCGCCGTAGAGGGTGAGGCCGCCATCGGCGTAGAGGGTCTGGCCGGTGACGTAGGCCGCGTCGTCGGAGGCGAGGAACGCCGCGAGCCGGCCCATCTCTTCCGGCTCCCCGATCCGGCCCATCGGGATGTGGTCGACGACGGTCTGGGTGGCGTCGGGGTCGTCGAGCCAGCTCTGGATGGGGGTCCGGGTAGCGCCCGGCGCGAGGCTGTTGACGCGGATGCCCTCGGCGGCGTACTCGAGCGCGAGCGTCTGGGTCATCCCTCGAAGCCCGAACTTCGAGACGGCGTAGGAGAGGTACTTCGGCCGCGGGATCCGCTCGTGGACGCTCGAGAGGTTGACGATGACCCCGCGGGAACCGCCCGCTCGGCGCGGGAGCGTGAGGAACCCCTTGATCGCCTCGCGTGCGCACAGGAACGCGCCGCGGAGGTTGACGCTCAGGACTTCGTCGAAGTGGGCGGCGGTGGTCTCGTGGCTGGCCGGCTCCTCGATCTGGATCCCCGCGTTGTTGACCAGCACGCTCACCGTGCCGAACTGGTCGCGGACCGTCTCGAACATGGCCTCGACCTGGTCCTCGCGAGAGACGTCGGCCTTGACAAGGGCGAGGCGTGGCGAGGCGGTGGCGACGGCCGGCACGCCCGCGCCGGTCCCCCCGTCCCCCATCGCGGCCCGGTGGCTGCGGCGGACCGGCGGGGCGGAGGCCGCACGCTGGCGCACGGCAGCCCGAGCGAGGCGGAGGGTCTCCTCGGCGTTGGCGCGCTCGCGCTCGAACGGGTAGTTGATGGCGACGGCCGCGCCGCGCCGGGCGAGCTCGACGGCGATCGCGCGGCCGATGCCGGTCGAGGCACCGGTGACGAGGGCGATCCGGTTCGTGAGGTCTGGCATGGCGGGGAGGGAAGGGGGGCCGAGCCAACCGGCTCTCAACTTTCAGTGTTTCCTGAAAGCGGCCGCGTCCGTCCCGGTCCGACTCGGACGGGGAGATTCCTGACCTCAGAGGGCCGGGAGCACCACCACGAGCCCGTTCTCGATCCGGAAGTCTACCTCCTCGACGCCCGGCGGCGGCCGGCTGTCGACGCGAAGGTCGGCGCGGACGCGGAGACGGACGGCGCGGGTGAGGCCGACCTCGAGCGCGAGCTGGCTCAGAACGCGGGCGTCCTCGGGCCGGTCGAACCGGGGCTGGAGGTACGTCACCGTCGAGAGCGTCGCGCCGGACGTCACGGCGATCCGCCCTGCGAGATAGGCGCTCAGCCGTCCGACGACGGCCTGCTCCCCGCCAAGCGCCTCGTCGAGCACCTCGTACTCCGCCATCGGCGTGAGCCCGATCGCGAGCCCGATGGAGTCGGAGTCGACCACCTCGAACCGGACGCCGGCGCCGCCGAGTAGTCGGGTCTCCAGTCGCTCCTGGCGGTTCTGCTGGACCTGAGTAAACACCTCGCCCACGAGCGCAGGGAGGAGGTACCGGTTGTAGCGGAGGTGGGCGAACGACTGGTTGACGAACTCCCGCTCGTCGGTCTGGGCGAGGTCGTAGCGGCCGATCAGGAACGCGATGTGGGGGCCGCGCCGCAGGTCGGCCCGGCCGCCGAGGCCGACCTGGAGGTAGTCGGTGTTTCCGGCGGCGAGGGCGGCCGAGGCGTCGAACGAGAGCGCTGCGGCGTCGTCGGCCAGCCGTTTCCGCATCCGCTCGGTGTTGACCTGGGCGACGGCGCTCGACGCGATGGCGACGGCGCAGAGGACGAGCAGCAGACGGGTGAGCACGCGCACGGGACAGGGGAGAGCCGGAGGATAGAACGGCCCGTCCAAACGGCCCGCACGCCTCTACATACCCCGTGCGCCGGCGGTCCGTGTCACGCCGGCCCGTCGCCGGTGTCCTTGCCTCGGTCCTCCCGTGGGCGGGGGCGCGGGGGGGCGAGCAGGCGCGTGCCCTCGAACGCCTTGGCCTCGTCGATAAACAGCTGGAGGTGCGGGAACGGGATCTCGATGTCGGCGGCTCGGAGTGCCTCGAACACCTTTTCCTGGTACTCGAGCTGGACCGGGACCTCGAGCGACGGGTCCTTGAGGTGGATCCGGAGCGCCATGTCGACCGACGAGTCGCCGAGGCCGGTGACGACGGCGGCCGGCGGGTAGTCCGGGTGGAGCCGCTCGTCGCCCTCGGTGATGGCGAGCACGGCCTCGCGCGCCGCCTGCGGGCTCTCCTTGTACGCGATCCCGAAGGGGACCACGATCCGGAGCGCCCGGAGCATCGAGTGGTTGATGATCTTCTCCGAGATGACGTTGGCGTTGGGGAGGATCGCCATCTGGTTGTCGAGCGTCCGGACGCGCGTGGTGCGGAGCGTGATCTCCTCGACCGTCCCGAAGGTGTCGTGGAGCTCGATGTTGTCGCCGACCTGGAACGGCCGGTCGAGGATGATGGTCACGCCCGCGATCAGGTTCTGGACCGTGTCCTGCGCCGCGAACCCGATCGCGATGCCGGCGATGCCGAGGCCGGCCACGAACGGGGCCACGGCCACGCCCAGCTCGTCGAGCACGACGATGCCGGCGATCGAGAGGACCACGACGCGGGCGAACCGGAGGATGAGCTGCTGGACCCCGGTGTCGACCCGGCTCGCGCGGCCGAGTGCCCGGTCGAGGACGCCGAGCACGACACGGAGGACGAACCAGAACAGGCCCGCGAGGAGGATCGCGGGCAGCAGGTTCTCGATGGCGAACGCCAGGAGCCCATCGGCGATGCGCCCGAACGCCTCGTCGAACCGACCCTGGCTGGCCGCCTCGGCGGCCTCGCCGAGGTCGCGCCCGAGGCGGCCCACGCCGCCCGTCGTGTCGACGAGCGCTTCGGCGGTGTCCGCCGCGGCGGAGTCGGCCGCGAGCGAGTCCGTCGTGAGGGAGTCGGGCCGGGCGAGCGAGTCGACGAGGGCGGGCTGCATCAGCCGGGGGGCTGGCTCCGAGCCTGGCGGCGGCGGGCGGCCTCGAGCGTGTTCGCCAGCAGCATCGCGATCGTCATCGGGCCGACGCCGCCGGGCACGGGCGTGATGGCGCCCGCGACCTCGGAGACCGCCTCGAAGTCGACGTCGCCCGTGAGCCGGTAGCCCCGCTCGCGCGTGGCGTCCTCGACCCGGTTGATCCCGACGTCGATGACGGTCGCGCCCGCCTTGACCATGTCGGCCGTCACGAACTCGGCCCGGCCGATGGCGGCCACCAGGATGTCGGCCTGGCGCGTGATCTGGGCGAGGTCGCGCGTCCGGCTGTGGCAGACGGTGACGGTGCAGTCGAGCCCGCGCCGGAGTAGGAGCGACGCCATCGGCTTGCCCACGATGTTGCTCCGCCCGACGATCACGGCGTGGGCGCCGGACGTTTCGACGTCCGTCCGCCGAAGCATCTCGACGATGCCGGCCGGCGTGCACGGCTCCAGCGTCTCCTCGCCGAGCACCAGCTTCCCGACGTTCTCGGGGTGGAACCCGTCGATGTCCTTCGCGGGGTCGATCGCGCGGATGACCGCCGCCTCGTCGACGTGGTCCGGGAGCGGGAGCTGGACGAGGATCCCGTCGACGGCCGGGTCGGCGTTGAGCTCGGCGATGAGCGCGAGGAGGTCCGCCTCGGCGAGGTCGGCGGGG
>JAAXJP010000736.1 GCA_012269805.1 Rubrivirga sp. | reverse complement strand
ATCGAGACCTTCTCGTCGATCTCCTCGCCCGCGATCGTCTCGACGCGCGTGGGGATCTGGGCGATCGTCCGGCTCGTCCGCGTCGCGGCGACCACGACGTCGTCGAGGGCCTCCTCG
The DNA here is from genome assembly GCA_012269805.1 of Rubrivirga sp. Taxonomy (GTDB): domain Bacteria; phylum Bacteroidota; class Rhodothermia; order Rhodothermales; family Rubricoccaceae; genus Rubrivirga. Next base: position 6,645 of record JAAXJP010000736.1, on the reverse strand, counting down.
TCCTCCTCGAGCGCGACCTCGACGGGGTCGAGCGTGGGGACGGTCACGGCCACGCGGGCCGGCGCGTACCCGACGAACGAGACGACGAGCGTTTGCGCTCCGCCGGGAACGCCTTCGAGTCGGGCGACGCCGTCGGCGTCGGATGACGCGCCGACGGCCGGCGTGATGCCGTCGACCACGACGGGCGCGCCGGGCAGCGGCGGCCCCTCGTGTTCGGCGAGGACGCGGATGGTGAGGGGGGGGGTGTCGGACTGCGCCGAGGCCGGCGCGTGGGCGGCGAGCGCCGCCACGAGGAACAGGAGGGAGGAGAGGGTGCGAGTCATGGTCGGGGGGAAGGCGGCCCCTCCCGTCGAGGGACCTGTCGGTGCCGTCCGCACGGACCGGCGCGGGGCGCTCGGCCGGGTCGGCGGCGAGGGAGACGTGTGCCGCGAGCGCGGCGGGCCCGACGAGCGCGTCGTGCGCTCTACCGGGCGGTCTCTACCCTAGGGGCACGTGGTCGAGCCCCGACGGCTCGACCTCGGGGAGCGCGGCGACGGGCCCCCCAAACCGCGCGGGCGCCGGCACGAGGAGGGCCTCCCCAGACGGCACGACCGTCGTAGGAGCGAAGACGATGTGGCACAGGCAGTCGGCGGCCGACTCGCCGTGGTGGCCGTGCTCGTCGTGGAGGTCCTCGGGCACCGAGTCGCCTGCCTCGGGGGCGCCGCCGGCGTGCTCGATCGCCTCGGCCTCGTCTGCGCACATCACGACGTCCGTCATCTGGACGACGATGAGCGTCGCCAGCAGGAGGGCGAGCGGGGAGACGAGGCGGCGGAGGCGCGTCACGGAAGGATGGTACCGCGGGTCACCGGCAAGGGCCACCGAGGCGGCGGGGTTCGCGGTGGGTTCATGCCGCGCGGACGGGTCAGGGGACCGACACGATGCGCTCGGCCCGGACGGCCTCGCCGCCGTGCGCGTAGAGCCGGTGGTCGCGCGTGGCCAGGACCGCCGTGACCGTCCGCCGCCCCGGCGGGAGCGTCGGGAGGTGGACGACGGGCCCGTACATCCGCGCCACCTGCGCGCCGTCGACGTAGAGGTGGGCGTGGCCCTCGCCCGGGACGTGCGCGCCCGCGTCCGGCGTGAACCGGAACGGCGTGGCCTCCAGGCGGGCGAGGTACCCGCCGCTCCCGTCGGGCTCCACCGCGAGCGCGACCGACGGCGGCCGCTCGACCTCGACGAGGGCCCGGGCGACGGCCTCGGCGTGGTCCTCGTAGGCGTCCCACGCGAGCGCCGCGTACGGGACGAGGAGGAGGCCGAACAGGAGGCCCAGGTTCACCGACGCGAACGCCGTCCGCAGCGCCGGCCGCTGGTGGAACGTGACCGGCGCCCGGTACACCGTTCCTGGCCCCTCGATGAGGAAGACGAGCAGGGCCGCGTGGATCAGCGTGTGCCCGATGACCTCGGTCTTGCCGAACACGAGCGTCGTCGAGAAGAACACGAGCGTGATGACGAGCGCGAACGGCCGCTCCAGCAGCCCGATGATGAGCAGGAAGCCCAGGCTGAACTCGACGAACGCGGCCGCCGTCAGGAAAAACTCGATCGGGAAGCCGAGCGTCAGCTGCGGGTTCTGCGACAGCACGTAGAGGCCCCACTGCGGGTAGATCAGCTTTTCGAGCGCGACCCAGCACAGCGAGAAGCCGACCGTGAAGTAGAGGGCCGGGAGCCCGAGCGCCCGGACCCGCTCGCTCGGCGCGCGCGACACGAGGAGGGCGAACCCGACGCCCGCGAAGAACACGTAGTCGAGCATGTGCAGCGCGCTGAACAGCGCGAACCCGTACCCGTAGAGCGCGAGCATCCCGGCCCCGGCGAGCGGCGCGGTCCGCTCGGACAAGAGCAGGAGGACGAGGGCGAACTGCGCCCAGCCGACCCACGCGGCCGGGATCTCGAACTCCGGGACGAAGATGGCGTCGCCCTGCCACGCGAGGAGGAGCGCGGCCCCGGCCCCGACGCGGAGGACGAGCCCGCTCCGGTCGCGGTAGCCGGCCAGCCACGCGTCGAGCCGCCCGTACCACCCCGTCCCCGAGATCCGGCGGTCGACCCAGACGAGGGCCCCGACCACGACGACGCTCAGGGCGAGGAGCGCCGTGACCGTCGGGGTCCACGCCCGCGACAGCGTGAGCGGCTGGTCGGCAAAGCTGAACTCACTGAACCACTTAACGTGAGCAGTCGCGGCGGGCGCGAGCGCGGCGGCGGCGAGCGCGGCGAGAGCGAAGCGGGCGGGGCGCATGGTCGGAGCGGCGGGGCCGGGGCGTAATCGCCGTCGCCGGCGCTGTTCCGCGGCGACGCGTCGGCGGCTCCGCCCGCCTCGGTGTCGAGGCGGAGAGGGCTAGGGGAGCGTTAGCCGGAGGCCGGCGCCGAGACACATCCCCTCGATGGGGCCGTAGACGTACGCCGTGTCGAACGTCTCGCCGAAGCCGGGAGTCCCGTCGTCGAAGCCCACGAGCGGGCTCGACTGGCGGTACCCGAGGAGGTTCTCGGCCGAGACGTAGACCTGGCCCAGCCGCCCGCCCCACGAGAAGCCCCGCGTGACCTGGAGGTTGTGGACGGTGTAGACCGGCGACTCCTGATGGAGCGGGGCGCCCGTCGCGGCCTGGTACGCCGCGGCGGCCTCGGGGCCGTACTCCGGGAGCCGCATCGGCCCGGTCAGCCGCGCCGTGTAGTCGACGGCGAATCCGCCCGGCGTCTCCCACGTGACCGTCGCCGTGGCCTGGTAGTCCGGCGCGAACTCGAGCGGCTGGGTCTCGCCACCCTCCTCGAGGAACACGTCGAGGAGCGTCGCGCCGACCGTGTAGCGGACGTCGCCCAGGAGCGCGCCCTGGACTTGGAGCGCGAGCCCGCGCGTGGTCGCGCTCCCGTCGAGGTTCTGGTACCGGATCTCGCCGTCGACCGAGTAGTCCGGCTCGATCTTGTTCGAGAACCGGGTCCAGAACGCGTCGACATCGACGACCACGGGCGAGCGCTCGCCGACGATCTGCTGGAGGCTGCCGGTCACGCTCACGCTCCGCTCCGGCTCGAGGTCCTCGAGGATGAGTGTGGCCCGGCCCCCGCTGTACGCCTGGTGGTCCTCGGTAAAGAGATTGACGATCCGGAAGCCCGTGCCCACGTTGAGCCGGGCCGTCGTGGTCCCGGTCGGCTGGAACTTGACGGCCGCGCGGGGCGACGGGATCACCCCGTAGTCCGGCTGGTAGTCGGCGCGGAGGCCGCCGAGGAGTCGGAGCCGCTCGCTCACGCGCCAGTCGTCCTGGACGAAGAGGCCGGGCACGACGCGGGTGTCCGGCCGGTTCTCCAGGAGGGTCCCGCTGTCGTCGAAGACGCCGGTCGCGCCCGTCCCGTCGTCGTAGCGGATGGCCCGGACGGCGGTGCCGACGAGGACGTGGTGACCGTCGAGCGCGGTCCCCTCGGTCTCGGGCGTCCAGACGAGCTGGCCGAACCCGTCGGCCTGGGTCGCTTGGTAACCCGTGTCGCCGTAGAACGAGTCCTGCGAGTGGACCGCGGCCGAGCCCTGGAGTTCGAGACCGGGCCGGAGGTCGAGGCGCCCGATGAGCTCGCCGCGCCGCGTGTAGACGCTCTCGCCGTAGACCCTGTTCGACCCCCGGAGACCGGCGGGGTCGTCGAGGAACGGCTCGACGCCGGCCGCGAGGTCGGAGGCGTACACCTTCCCGACGAGGCTCCCGCGCTCGAACCCGCGCTCGTCGCGGCGGGTCAGCTTGCCGAAGAGGGAGAGGCGGTTCTCGAGCGGGCGGTCGGAGAAGCCGTCGCCGTTGTTGTCGTGGAACGCGGTGGTGTAGAACGCGGTGCCGCTGACCAGGGCGCTCGTCCGGCCCTTGAGCGGGACAGCGGCGAACTCGCCGGCGAACTCGGCGTGGGTCGTCGCGAACGCGTTCACCGAGAGGCGCGGGGACGTGGCCGGGTCCTTCGTGATGATGTTGATGACGCCGCCGAGCGCCTCGCTCCCGTAGAGCGTCGACATGGGCCCCTTGACGACCTCGACCTGCGAGATCAGGATCGGTGAGATCCCGTTGAGCCCGTACACCGTCGCGAGGCTCGACATGACCGGGGCGCCGTCGATGAGGACGGCCGTGTTGGGCCCGTCGATCCCGTTGATACGGACGTTGTTCGTGTAGCAGACGCCGCAGTCGACCTGCTGGTACAGCCCGTTCACGCGTTCGACGGCGTCCATGAGGTTGGCCGACGGGACGGTCTCCAAAAACGCGCTCGGCACGACGTCGACTTTGACCGGCGACTCGCGGACGGCCATCTGCTCGAGCGTCCCCGTCACGACGACGGCGCCGGCGTCGAGCGTGGCCGCCCGCAGCGCGACGTCGAGGCGGACGATCTCACCGGGGGCGACGGCCACCGTCCGCTCCTCCGGCGCGTAGCCGACGGCGGTGACCCGGAGCGTGGCCTCGCCCGCCTCGGGGAGCGCGAGGCGGTAGCGGCCGTCGGCGTCGGCGGCCGTGCCGAGGGCGGTGCCGACCACGCGGACGGTCGCGAGGGGAACGGCGTCGCCGCCGGAGGTCACGACGCCCTCGACGGTCTGGGCGGTGGCGCCGGCGGGGAGGCCGAGCGCGAGGAGAAGGCGGATCATGGGGCCGCCGCGAGCGCGGCGTCGAGGAAGGGGAGGAGGCCGGCGGGGGGGAGGGCGCCGGTGTGCCGCCCGAGCACGGCGCCGCCCGAGGTGAGCACCACGAGCGTCGGCGTGGCCTCGGCGCCGAGGCGGCGAGACCACGCGGCCTCGCTCAGGCGGTACGGTCCGACCCGGTGGTGGCGGTCGCGGTCGTCGAGCGTGAGCCGGGCGAGGGCGAAGCGGGCGAGGCGGGCGCGGACGGCCGGGTCGGCGAACGTCTCGCGCTCCAACTGGCGGCACGGGCCGCACCACGGCGCCTGGACATAAACGAGCGCCGGGACGTCGGAGGCCGCGGCGAGCGCGAGGGCGTCGGGGAGCGCGCGCCACTCCGGCGGGTCCTGGGCCTGTACGTTGAGGGAGGCCAGGGTGAGGAGCAGGAGAAGCTGGGTCCGCACAGGAACGGCGCTGGCATTGAGGTTTAGGATGCCCTAAACTGTGAGGGCCGACTTAGGTTTCGGCTCTCCTAAACCTCGCCCGTCATGCCCTCGCCCGCCGCGGAGGACTACCTCAAAGCCATCTACGCGCTCGGCCGCACCGGCGAGGCGGCGACCACGTCGTCGCTGGCCGAGCGTCTCGGCGTCTCGGGTGCGTCTGTTACGGGGATGCTCAAGAAACTGGCGGCCTCCGGCCTCGTGGCCCATGAGAAGTACCAGGGCGCGCGGCTGACCGAGCCGGGCCGGCTCATCGCCGTCGAGACGATCCGTCATCACCGGCTCGTTGAGACCTACCTCCATCAGGCCCTCGGCGTGCCGTGGGAGAAGCTGCACGACGAGGCCGAGGCCTGGGAGCACGTCCTCAGCGAGGACCTCGAGGCCCGCATGGACGCCGCGCTCGGCCACCCGACCCACGACCCCCACGGCTCGCCGATCCCGACGCCGGACCTCGAGCTCGACGAGCGGGAGCGACTCCCCCTCGCCCGCCTCGACGCCGGTAGCGAGGCGGCCGTCGCTGAGGTCTCGGACCACGACCCGGAGCTCCTCCGGGAGGTCGGCGCGGCCGGCCTGTACCCCGGCACCCGGTTCCGCGTCGTCGACGTCGACGACGACGGGGGCGTGGCCAGCCACGGTGGTTAAGGCGGCCGGGCCGGCGAGCCCGTCTCGCTGGGCGCCGACGCCGCCCTGTTCCTCTACATCGCTCTTCCCTCCTCATGACGCGTTTCACCCGGGCCACCGCCCTGGCCCTCTGTTTCCTGCCCCTCCTGCTCACGGCGTGCCAGACGAACGACCCCGACGCGCCGGTCGCCGAGCGGGAGGTCCGCGTCGTCGCGACGACCAGCATGCTCGCCGACCTCGCGCGTGAGATCGGCGGCGACCGAGTCGACGTCGAGGGGCTGATGGGGCCCGGCGTCGACCCCCACCTGTACCGACCGAAAGAGAGCGACGTCACGCGCCTGATCGGGGCCGACGTGGTCCTGTACAACGGGTTCGACCTCGAGGGCCAGCTAGGGAGCGCGCTCGAGGACGTCGAGGGCCGGGGCATCCCCGCGGAGCCCGTCGCGAGCTCGGTCCGGAGCTCGAGCCTGCTGAGCCCCCCGGAGTTCGAGGGCTCGTTCGACCCCCACGTGTGGATGGACGTGAGCCTGTGGCGCGACGTCGCGGAAGAAGTCGCCGACGTGCTCGCGTCCATCGACACGACCCACGCCGAGGTGTACTACGAGAACCTGGCCGCGTACGACGCCCAGCTCCAGGAGCTCGACCGGTTCGTTCGGGACCGCGTCGAGGCGGTGCCCGAAGAGCGCCGCGTGCTCATCACCGCGCACGACGCGTTCAACTACTTCGGCCAGGCCTACGGCTTCGAAGTCCGCGGCCTCCAGGGCCTCTCGACGGCGACCGAGGCCGGGACGGCGGACGTCAGCGACCTGGCTCGGTTCGTGGCCGAGCGCCAGATCCCGGCCCTCTTTGTCGAGACGAGCGTGTCGCCGCGCAGCATCCAGGCGGTCCAGGAGGCCGCCGCGCGCGGGACCTCTTACGGCTGCCCGACGC
>JAAXJP010000040.1 GCA_012269805.1 Rubrivirga sp. | reverse complement strand
CCCCCGACCCGGCCGACCCCTACGCCGAGGCGCCGCTCGACCCCCAGCGCCGCCGCCGCACGCGGCTCGTCATGTACGCGCTCCTGGCCCTCGTCGTGGCGGCCGGCGTCGCGTGGGCCGTCCTCCGCGGCGTCGACGACGCTGACGCCGTCGCCGAGGCCCCGCCCGCCGCCGCGCCCGGCGACGGCGGCGCGGCCAACGCCAGCGGCCTCGCCCAGTACGACCTCGACGGCGACGGGTTCGTCTACCAGGACGGGATGCACCCCCAGATCGTCCAGGACGAGCCGGGCCTGTGCCCGATCTGCAGCATGGACCTCACGCGCGTCCCGGTGGGCGGTGCGCCCGTCGGGACGGTCGAGATCGACCCGGTCACGTTGCAGAACATCGGCGTCCGGACGGCCCTCGTCACGACGATGCCGCTCGACCGCGAGGTCCGCACGACGGGCACCTTCGAGGCCCGCGACACCGGGCGCGAGACGGTCACGCTCCGCGTCGGCGGGTTCGTCGAGCGGCTCTACGTCGACACCGAGGGCCAGCGGGTCCGCCAGGGCCAGCCGCTGTTGGAGATCTACAGCCCCGAGCTCGTGTCCACGCAGCAGGAGCTGCTGCTGGCGGTCCGCAACCGCCAGTTGCTGGGCGGCGGGGCCGGCGCCGACCGGCTCGTCGAGGCGGCCCGGACGCGCCTCCGCCTGTTCGGATTGGGAGCCGGGCAGATCAACGCCGTCGAGCGCTCGGGCACCATCCAGGAGACCGTCACGCTCTACGCGCCCGCCAGCGGGACCGTCCAGAACAAGCGGATCACGGACGGGATGCAGGCCACGCCCGGCATGCCGCTCATGGACATCGTCAACCTGGGCGCGCTCTACCTCCAGGTGGCCGTCCCGGAGCAGGACCTCGGCTGGGTCCGCCCCGGCGCCCGCGTCGTCGTCGACGTGACGTCACTGCCCGGCGAGGAGCTGAGGGGCCGCGTCGACTACGTCTACGACACCATCGACCCGGCCACGCGGACGGGCACCGCCCGCATCACCGTCGCCAACCCCGGCGGGCGACTCCGGCCTGGCATGTACGCCACGGCCACGCTCTTCGGCGCCGCGAGCGCCCCGCGCCCGGTCGTGCCCAGCGAGGCCGTCGTGCGGACCGGCGGCGAGTCGGCCGGCGAGGCCGCCGTCATCCTCGCGCTCGGCGAGGGCCGCTTCCGGCCCCAGCCCGTCACGCTCGGGGAGGAGTCCGGGGGCATGGTCCAGGTCCTCTCCGGCCTGTCGGCCGGCGACCGCGTGGTGACGAGCGCCCAGTTCCTGATCGACTCCGAGGCCCAGCTCTCCAGCGCCCTCGCCGGCATGTCCGGAGGCTCCATGCCCGGCATGGACATGGGCGGCACCGACGCGCCGTAGCCACCCCGAGACCCCCGACCCCATGCTCGAACGACTCATCGACTGGAGCGCCCGGAACCGGCTCCTGGTCGGCCTCCTCACGCTCCTCGTCGCCGCGCTCGGCGCGTGGGCCACGCTCACCACGCCCGTCGACGCGCTCCCGGACCTGTCCGACGTCCAGGTCGTCATCAAGACGGAGTACCCCGGCCAGGGCCCGCAGATCGTCGAGGAGCAGGTGACCTACCCGCTCACCTCGGCCCTGCTCTCCGTCCCCTACGCCAAGACCGTCCGGGGGTACTCCATGTTCGGGACGAGCTTCGTCTACGTCATCTTCGAGGACGGGACCGACATGTACTGGGCGCGCAGCCGCGTGCTCGAGTACCTCTCCCAGATCCAGGACCGCCTCCCCGACGGCGCGAGCCCCGCGCTCGGGCCGGACGCGACGGGCGTCGGGTGGGTGTACCAGTACAGCCTGCGTGATACGACGGGGACGCACGACCTCGCCCAGCTCCGGTCGATCCAGGACTTCTACCTCAAGTACGAGCTCCAGGCCGTGGACGGCGTGGCCGAGATCGCGACCGTCGGCGGGTTCCAGAAGCAGTACCAGGTGGTCGTGGACCCCCAGCGGCTGGCGGCCTACGACGTCCCGCTCAGCCACGTCGGGATGGCGCTCAGGCGGAGCAACCGCGACGTGGGCGGGCGGCTCCTGGAGCTCGGCGAGCGCGAGTTCATCGTGCGCGGCAAGGGCTACCTCCGGGGCCTCGAGGACATCCGCAACGTCGTCGTCAAGGCCGACGGCGGGACGGCCGTCACCGTCGGCCAGGTGGCCGAGGTCCGCCTGGGGCCGGAGATCCGGCGCGGCATCGCCGACGTGAACGGCGAGGGCGAGGTCGTGGGCGGCGTCGTCATCATGCGCTACGGCGAGAACGCCCAGGCCACCATCGACGCCGTCAAGGCGCGGATCGCGGAGATCGCGCCCGGCCTCCCGGCCGGCGTCGAGGTCGTGGCCGAGTACGACCGCTCCGCGCTCATCGGCCGCGCCGTCGACACGCTCACGCGCCAGATCTGGGAGGAGCTCCTGGTCGTGGCCCTGATCGTCGTCGTGTTCCTGCTCCACGTGCGGAGCGCGTTCGTGGCCGTCGTCACGGTCCCCATCGGGATCCTGATCGCGCTCGGCGTGATGCGGCTCCTGGGCATCAACGCGAACATCATGAGCCTGGGCGGCATCGCCATCGCCATCGGCGTGATGGTGGACGCCTCGCTCGTCATGGTCGAGAACGCCCACAAGCACATCGAGCGGGCTCGGGCGGCCAAGGGCCGCCGGCGGGGGGGCACCGCCCCGCCCGCGCCCGCCGTCGACGCCGCGCTCTTGGACGGGGCGCCCTCGGGCGACGGCGCCGCCCCGTCCGGCCTCGTCGCCCGCGTCCGGGCGTGGTTCGACCGCACCCAGCGGCGGCTCGACCGCGTCGGCGGCGGGACGCCCGAGCTCACCGAGGGCGAGCGGCTCCACGCCGTGATCGAGGCGGCCAAGGAGGTCGGCCCGTCGCTGTTCTTCTCGCTCCTCATCGTGACGGTGAGCTTCCTGCCCGTCTTCACGCTGGAGCAGGTCGAGGGCCGGCTGTTCCGGCCGCTCGCGCTCACCAAGACGTTCTCGATGGCCGCGGCGGCCATGCTGGCGGTCACGCTCGTCCCGGCGCTCATGGCCGTCTTCGTCAAGGGCCGGATCCGGCGCGAGGACGAGAACCCCATCGCCCGGTTCTTCATCGGCGCCTACCGGCCCATCATCCGCGGGACGCTCCGCCACCCGCGCGCGGTGCTCCTGGTCGGGTTCTCGCTCTTGCTGGTGACGGTCCTGCCCGTCCAGCGGCTGCTCCTTGGCGAGACCTACGTGCCGTTCCCCCAGATCGGGAGCGAGTTCATGCCGTCGCTCTGGGAGGGCGACATCCTCTACATGCCGACGACGCTCCCGGGCGTCTCGCCGCAGGAGGCCAAGAACATCCTGCAGCGGACCGACCGCATCATCGCCTCGTTCCCCGAGGTCGAGCGCGTGTTCGGCAAGATCGGCCGGGCCGAGACGGCGACCGACCCGGCCCCGCTCTCGATGATCGAGACGACGATCATCTTGAAGCCGCAGGACCAGTGGCGCGACGGCGTGACGCGGGAGTCTCTGACGGCCGAGATGAACGAGGCCCTGGACTTCCCCGGGCTCACGAACGCCTGGACCATGCCGATCAAGACGCGGATCGACATGCTGGCGACGGGCATCAAGACGCCGGTCGGCATTAAGATCGCCGGGCCGGACCTCAACGTCCTGGAGCGCTTGGGGCAGGACGTCGAGCGCGCAGTCTCGGACCTCCCCGGCACGCGGAGCGCCTTCGCCGAGCGGGTCATGGGCGGCTCGTTCCTCGACATCGAGGTCGACCGGCTCGCGGCGGCCCGCTACGGGCTCACGTCGGGCGACGTGCAGGACGTGCTCCAGGCGGCCGTCGGCGGCGTGAACGTGACGACGACCGTCGAGGGGCTCGAGCGCTACCCCGTCCAGGTCCGCTACCCGCAGGCCCTCCGGAACGACCTTCCAGCCCTCCGCCAGGTGCTCGTGCCGACGCCGACGGGCGCCCAGATCCCCCTCGGCCAGCTCGCCACGTTCCGGTTCGCGCAGGGGCCGCCCATGATCAAGTCCGAGAACGCGCGCCCCAACGCCTGGGTCTTCGTCGACCTCGACGACTCGGCCGACATCGGCACCTACGTCCAGGACGCCCGCGCGCGCGTGGCCGAGCGGGTCGAGCTGCCCCCGGGCTACTCGCTCAAGTGGAGCGGGCAGTACGAGTACATGGAGCGGGCCAACAAGCGGCTCTCCATCCTCGTCCCGATCACGCTGGCGCTCATCTTCCTCCTCCTGTTCCTCCACTTCCGGAGCGCGGAGGAGGCCCTGCTCCTGATGATCCCGCTCCCGTTCGCCGTCGTGGGCGCCGTCTGGCTCATGCTGGCGCTGGGCTACAACATGTCGATCGCGGTCGGGGTGGGGCTCATCGCGGTGGCCGGGCTGGCGGCTGAGACCGGCATCGTGATGCACGTCTACCTCGACGAGGCCGTCAAGCACTACCGCCAGTCGGGCCGCCTCACCTCGGTCCCGCGCCTGAAGGCGGCCCTCGAAGAAGGCGCCGTCGACCGCGTCCGGCCCAAGCTCATGACCGTCTTCACGACCATCATCGGGCTCGTGCCGCTCATGATCGGGACCGGCACCGGCGCCGAGGTGATGCAGCGGATCGCGACGCCGATGGTCGGGGGGCTGGTCACGTCGACCGTCCACACGCTCGTGATGATCCCGGCGCTCTACGCCGTCGTCCAGGGCCGCCGCCTCCGCCGCGAGCTCCGCGAGGGGTCGGTCGCCGAGCCCGACCTCGCCTTCGAACCGCTCGCGCCCGGCGCGAGCGCCCACGACTCCCACACCACCCGCTAGCCCATGACCCGCATCGCCCTCGCCTTCGCCCTCGTGGCGGCCCCGCTGGCGCTCGCCGCGTGCTCCCCCGACGCCCCGCGCGCCGAGGCGACCCCCACGGAGACGACCGCGCCGACGGCGCTCGCCTCCGCCGTCGACCCGTCGCTCCCGGCCGTCACCGTCTACAAGTCGCCGACCTGCGGCTGCTGCTCGGCCTGGGTCGACCACCTCCGCGAAAACGGCTTCCCGGTCGAGACCGTCGACGTGGACGACCTCCAGGCCGTCAAGGCCGAGTACGGCATCCCGCCGGGACTCCAGTCCTGCCACACGGCCGTCGTAGACGGCTACGTCGTCGAGGGCCACGTCCCGGCCGCCGACGTCAAGCGGCTGCTCGCCGAGCGCCCCGAGGCCGCGGGCCTCGCCGTGCCCGGCATGCCCGTCGGCTCGCCCGGCATGGAGCAGGGCGACACCGCCGAGCCCTACGACGTGCTCTTGGTCGACGACGGCCAGTCGTCGGTCTTCGCCCACCACGGCGACTAACACACCCCCACTCACTCCACCCCCATACCCATGACCCGCCTCCCGCTCCTCGCCCTCCTCCTCACCGCCCCGCTGGCGCTCACCGCTTGCGCCGACGACACCCCCGCGCCCGTCGAGAACGCCGTCGACGCCCCCGAACCCCTCGGCACCGCGCCCGCCGTGGACGACCAGCCCGTCGAGCCCCGCATGGAGGACGGCGTCCAGGTCGTCGACATCGAGGCCGGGTCGATGGGGTTCCAGCCCCGCGAGTTCACGCTCCAGGCCGGCGTCCCCGCCCGCCTGGTCGTCACGCGGACGGTCGAAGACGACTGCTCCTCCCAGTTCACGATCCCCGCTTACGACGTCGACACGGAGCGCCTCCCGCTGGGCGAGCCGGTCGCCATCGAGTTCACGCCGGCCGAGAGCGGCGAGGTCGAGTGGGTGTGCGGCATGGACATGCAGCGCGGGACGATTGCCATCGTGACCGCCGCGTCGTGAAGCGTCGGCGAACCGGGCAACCCGGTACCTGACTACAGGGCGTTAACCCCCCACAACCCACAACCGCCTCCCCCGGAGGCCCATCCATGACCGACCAAGCCCTCCCCACCGTCGACATCTTCACCGCCGGCTGCCCGCTCTGCGACGACACCGTCGCGGCCGTCCGCTCGCTCGTCGGCGACGCCGCCGAGGTCCGCGTCCTCGACACCCACGACGCCGACGTGGCCCGCCTCGCCCGCGAGCTCGGCCTCGGGGCCGTCCCCGCCGTCGTCGTCGAGGGCGAGCCGGCGAGCTGCTGCGGCGGCCTCGGGCCCGACGAGGCCGACCTCGTCCGCACCCTCCGCGAGGCCGGCATCGAGCCCGTCCGCGCCGCGGCCACGTCCGACGACTCGCCCGAGGCACACGACGCGCCCGAGGCCGACGACTCGGCCGACGACGCGCCCGCCGCCCGCTCCGGCTGCTGCTAACCCACCACTCCGGCCGCCGCACGGCGGCGGCCGGGCACCCCCACCGCGATGTCCACTGCCCTCACCACCGGCGAGGTCGCCGACCGGGCCGGCGTCAACCTCCAGACCGTCCGCTACTACGAGCGGCGCGGGCTCATCCCCGAGCCGCCGCGCTCGGCCGGCGGGTTCCGCCAGTACGGCCCCGACGCCGTCCGGCGCATCCGGTTCGTCAAGCGCGCCCAGGAGCTCGGCTTCTCGCTCGACGCGGTCGACGCGCTCCTGACGCTCCGCGCCGCCGCCGCCGGCCAGGCCGCCGAGGTCCGCGAGCTCGCCCTCGCCAAGGTCGACGACATCGCGGGCAAGATCCGCGACCTCGAACGGATGCGGGCCTCGCTCGACGCGCTCGCCGCCGCCTGCGGCGGCCAGGGCTCGACGGCCGACTGCTCCATCCTCCACGCCCTCGACGACGACTAGGCCCGCGCCCGGTCCCCGTCCACCCCCACGCTT
>JAAXJP010000702.1 GCA_012269805.1 Rubrivirga sp. | reverse complement strand
CGCGACGAGGTAGAACTTGACCGAGTACCGGTCGCGGGCCGTGCCCACGGGGTCCTGGCCCGACTCGTACGGGCTCTGCTTGATCGCGCTCGGCTGGTGGGGCCCGATGTACTCGGCGATCTTGAGCAGGCTCAGCGCCAAGCCCAGCGCGAGCAGGACCATCAGGAAGAGGGGCAGGAACTCGGTGATCATCGAGGGCGCCGCAGGCGGAGGAGGGGCCTCGAAAGCTACGACGCTCCGGATGCGGCGCGAGTCCGGGCCTGCCCCACGGACGTGGACATCCCGGGAAGCCGACGCCCGATTCCGCCCGCCTCGGCCGGGCCCCGAAGCCGGCCGAGGCGGACTCGGCCCGGCGGAGGCCTCGGAGGCTCCGCCAGTCGGTGGGGCCGAGGGCCGACCTGCCTAGCGCCAGTCCGTGGCGCGCCGCTGGCGGCGCCCGTCGCCGTCGGCGAGGAGGCGGATGGCGCCGCTGCCGGACCGGACGCGGAGCTCGGCGCCGCCGCGGCCGAGCTCGCCGCGTGCCGACCGCCGCTCGGTCCGGCCCCGGAAGTCGAGCGCCCGGTCGATCTGGACGGAGCCGCCGCTAAGGTCGACGTCGAATCCAGCGCCACGCGCGAGGCGGAGCACCACCGACCCGCTCCCGGCTCGGACGTCGACCTCGCTGCGGGACCGGATGCCCAACTCGACGCCGCCCGAGCCCGACTCGACGTGGACCGGCCCGCCGACCGAGCCGACCCGGACGCGGCCCGACCCGGTGTCGGCCGCGAGCACGCCGTCGACGCGCTCGACGTCGAGGTCGCCCGAACCCGCGTCGATCCGGAGGTCACCGTGGACGGCGCCGAGGCGGACGTTCCCAGAGCCGGCGTCGAGCGTCACGTTCCCGTCGACGTCGGCCAGCCGCAAGGTGCCGCTCCCGGCGTCGACGCGGACGTCGCCGTCGAGCGAGGCCACGTCGGCGTTGCCGGAGCCGAGGTCGAGGACGGCGGAGTACCTGCGGGGGACCTCGACGGTCACCTGGAAGCGGGCGTCGAGCCGGCGGCGCGGCGGCGAGCGGCGCGGCGGGTCGGTCCGCACGACGAGGTCGCCGCGCTCGGCGCGTGCCGAGAACCGGCGCCGCTGGAACTCCGACTCGGCGTCCCGCCCGGTGCCCTCGACCACCACACGCGCCCGGTCGCCGCGGACGGTTCGGATGGTGACGTTCTCGCTGCCTAGGTCGAGCTGGAGCTCCCCGCCGGCGCGCACCCGGAACGTCTGGTCGTAGAGAACGGCGGCCGGCGCGGTCGCCTCAGATGCTGGCGCCGTGCGCGGCGGGCTGGCGGCGGCCACCAGGGGGACGGCCAGGAGCGTCAGGACGAAGGCGAGGCGGAGCGGCGAGCGGAGCGAGCGGGCGCGCATGGGGCGTGGCGAAGGTGCGCCCGCCTGACGGCGCTCCGGCCCGGGTGGTTACACAGGGTGCCAAAAAAACCGCACTCGTCTCGTCACCCCAGCCCGACGCGCTCGAAGATGACGCCCACCTGCGCCTGGTGGTAGGCCGGGTCGAAGGCGTCGGCGATCTGCTCGGCCGAGAGGTGTGCCGTGATGCCGGGGGCGCCCTCGACGATCTCGCGGAAGCTCCGGCGCTCACGCCACGCCTCCATCGCGAGCGGCTGAACGGTGTCGTAGGCGTCCTCGCGGCTGAGGCCCGTCTCGATGAGCATCAGGAGGAGCCGCTGGCTGTAGACGAGGCCGTACGTCCGGTCGAGGTTCTCCAGCATCCGGTCCGGGTTGACCGTCAGGTTCTCGACGATGCGCGAGAGCCGGGCGAGGGCGTAGTCGAGCGCGATCGTCGCGTCGGGGAGGATGACGCGCTCGACCGAGGAGTGGCTGATGTCGCGCTCGTGCCAGAGGGCCACGTTCTCGTAGGCCGCCACCATGTAGCCGCGCATCAGCCGGGCCATGCCCGTGAGGTTCTCGGAGCCGACCGGGTTCCGCTTGTGCGGCATCGCGCTCGACCCCTTCTGCCCCTTCCCGAACGCCTCCTCCGCCTCGAGGACCTCGCTCCGCTGGAGGTGGCGGATCTCGACCGCGATCGTCTCGATCGTCGTGCCGATGAGCGCGAGCGCGGCGAGGTACTGGGCGTGGAGGTCGCGCGGGAGGACCTGCGTCGAGATCGGCGCGGCTTTCAGCCCGAGGCGCTCACACGTCAGGCGCTCGACCTCCGGCGGGATGTTGGCGAACGTCCCGACGGCGCCCGACAGCTTGCCCACCCGGACCGCCTCGGCCGCCGCGTCGAACCGCTCGAGGTCGCGCTGGACCTGGTCGTAGAACCGCGCCAGCTTGAGACCGAACGTCGTCGGCTCGGCGTGGACGCCGTGCGTCCGGCCCACGCAGACGGTGTGCTTGTGCTCGCGGGCCCGGGCCCCCAGCACCTCGCCGAGGCGGACGAGGCCCTCGCGCAGGATCTTGTTGGCGCGGAGCAGCCGGAGCGACTGCGCCGTGTCGACGACGTCGGACGACGTGAGGCCGTAGTGGACCCACTTCCGCTCCTCGCCGAGCGTCTCGCTGACGGCCCGCGTAAAGGCGACCACGTCGTGCCGCGTCTCGGCCTCGATCTCGTGGATCCGGCTCACGCTGAACGAGGCGTTCTCGTAGAGCGTCTCGACGTCCTCGTGCGGGATCTGGCCGGTCGCCTCGGCCCAGGCCCAGCAGGCGGCGAGCTCGACGTCGAGCCAGGCCTGGTACTGGGCGTCTTCGGTCCAGATCGCCCCCATGTCGGGGCGGGTGTAGCGGTCGATCATGGCGGGCGCGGGGCGGAGGGGAGACGGAAGAAACGCGGGCCCACGCTGCCGCGCCGCCCGCCGCGCGCCTCTTCGCCTCTATTCCTCCCGCGCGAGGAGCCGGCGGAGGACCTCGACCCCGAGCGCGTCGACGCTCGCCTGGCGGTTCGTGAGCACGACCACGGCCACGCCCGCCTCAGGCACGACGCCGAGGAACGACGCCGACCCTCCGACCATCCCGTTGTGCCACGCCATCGTGCGGAGGTCGAGCGGCGAGAGGTGCCACCCGAGCCCGACGGCGACGTCGTCGCGCGCCCGGATCTGGGGATCGAGCGACAGCGCCAGCGACGCCGGAAGCGCCGAGGCGGACGGGGCGAGGGCGGCCTCGGCGAGCGTCAAGAGGTCGCTCGCCGTCGAGCGCCAGCCGCCGGCGCCGGCCGTCGCGTCGGTCCACGTCCAGGGGGGGACGGGCGCGCCGTCGGCGCCGTGGGCCGGGGCGAGGCCCTCGGGCGCGTCGAGCGTCGTCGCGTCGAGGCCGAGGGGGGCGAGCACGCGGCGGCGGACCGTCTCGGCGTAGCCGGTGCCATCGCGGCGGGCGAGGGCGTAGCCGAGCAGGCCCGCGCCGAGGTTCGAGTACCCGTACGTCTCGCCCGGCGCGGTCTCGACCTCAGCCCGCTCCAAGAACGCCAGGAGCCGGTCCGCGCCGTAGTGCGTGTACGGGTCGGCCATGGCGAAGCCGGGCGCCGTGAAGAGGTCGCCTGGGAGCCGCGGCAGGCCCGACGTGTGCGTGGCGAGGTCGACGAGGCGGTACGGTCCCGCGGCGGACGCGGCGACCTCGAGCGTGTCGGGGAGGAGGTCCGCGACCGGCGTCGTCAGCTCGACCTCGCCGTCGGTGACGGCGTCCGCCAGCGCGAGGGCCGTGAGGACCTTCGACACGGAGCCGATCTCGTAGGGCGTGTGCGCGTCGGGCGCCGCGCCGCCGACCGTCCCGACGCCCACGACGTGCCGCTCGCCGCCCGCGACGACGCCGACGACAAGCGAAGGGAGTCCGTCCGCCTCGGCGGCGGCGCGCGCGAGCGAGTCGAGCGGGACCGGCTGGGCGCTGGCGCTCGCCAGCGCGAGCAGGGCGGCGAGCGCGAGGAAGCGGAACCGTGAGGTCGGCGAAGTCGGCATGCGGGGCGGAGGCTTTGGGGGAATATGGGCCGAGCGTCCGAGTGGTGCCGCGCTCGCGCCGAGGCGGGCGCGGAGAGCGGATTCCCAGGCCCTTCGCAACATCCGGCTGGGCACGGGGTACCTTCGATCTGCCGGCCGCCCCGACGTGTTTCGCGGCCCGCCGGCAGAGTGAGGGCACGTCCCGTACGGCCAGCTCCCTCTGAACTCCGCCAGGGCCTGACGGCAGCAACGGTAGGAGGTCGTAGCGGCGCGATACGGATCGCGTGCCCTCACTCTGTCGTATCCCGGCCCTTTCCAGGATTCGCACCCGCGATGCTGACGTTCCCCCTCGCGCAGGCCGCCCCCGCTGGCGGCGGCCTCTTCGGCAACCCGCTCCTCCTGCTCGGGCTCCTCTTCCTCGTGATGTGGTTCACGATGATCCGCCCGCAGGCCAAGCAGGCCAAGCAGCACCGCGAGCTCGTCGCCGGGCTCGCCAAGGGCGACAAGGTCGTGACCGTCGGCGGCATCCACGGCACCATCCGCCAGGTCGACGAGAAGACGATCCTCGTCGAGGTCGACGGCGGCACGAAGCTCCGGATCGATAAGGGGAAGGTGGGGTACACGCTCTCGTCCACCGAGCCCGCCTAGCCGGCGGGGCGCCCATGCCCGACGCCGAGACCCCCGACCGGGGCACCCCCGAGACCCGCTTCGACGCCATCTCCGACGCCGTCGAGGCCATCCGCAACGGCCGCCTCGCGGTCGTCGTGGACGACGAGGACCGCGAGAACGAGGGCGACCTCATCGGCGCCGCCGAGCTCGTCACGCCCGACCTCGTCAACTTTATGGCGGCCGAGGCCCGCGGGCTCATGTGCGTGTCCGTCACGCGCGAGCGGGCCGCGGCGCTCGACCTGCCCATGATGGAGCAGGCCAACTCGTCGCTCCACGACACGCCGTTCACGGTCTCCGTCGACTACCGCCACGGGACCACGACCGGCATCTCGGCCGCCGACCGGGCCAAGACCATCCGCGCCCTCGCCGACCCGTCGGCGCGGCCGACCGACTTCGCGCGGCCCGGCCACATCTTCCCGCTCCGGGCCCAGACCGGCGGCGTCCTCCGCCGCGCCGGCCACACCGAGGCCGCCGTCGACCTCGCCCGCCTCGCGGGGCTCCGGCCGGCGGGTGTGCTCATCGAGATCATGGACGCCGACGGGACGATGGCCCGCGTCCCGGCGCTGCGGGCCTTCGCCGACAAGCACGGGCTCCCGCTCGTCACCATCCAGGACCTCATCGCGCACCGGATGCGGACCGAGACGCTCGTCCAGCGCGTCGTCGAGGTCGACATGCCGACGGCGCAGGGCGACTTCCAGCTGGCGGCGTTCGAGGAAGTCCTGACCGGTGACGTCCACCTCGCCCTCACGAAGGGCGGGCCGTTCTCGCCGGACGAGCCGGTCCTGGCCCGCGTCCACAGCCAGTGCGTCACGGGCGACATCTTCGGCTCGGCGCGGTGCGACTGCGGCGAGCAGCTCGCGGCGGCCATGGCCCAGATCGAGCGCGAGGGCCGCGGCGTCGTCCTGTACATGAAGCAGGAGGGCCGCGGGATCGGGCTCCTCAACAAGCTCCGGGCCTACAAGCTCCAGGAGGAGGGGATGGACACGGTCGAGGCCAATGAGGCGCTCGGGTTCAAGATGGACCACCGCGACTACGGCATCGGCGCGCAGATCCTCCGCGACCTCGGCGTGCGCCAGCTTCGGTTGATGACGAACAACCCGCGCAAGCGCGTCGCGCTGGGCGGCTACGGCCTCGAGGTCGTCGAGCGCGTCCCGCTCGAGGTCGAGGCCGGCGAGCACAACGCGCGCTACCTCCAGACGAAGCGCGACCGGATGGGCCACCTCCTCGACGGCCTCTCCGGCCACGACCGCGACGCGCTCGCGACGGCCCTCGGCGACTAGGGAGAGGAACGGGCCGAACGGGCTCACGTTCGGGCCACACCCTGCCCGATCGGCCATGCGCGCCCTCGCTCTCGTCCTCCCGCTTCTCCTCGCCGCCTGCGGTCCCGACGCACCCGCGACGACGGACCCGCCCGGGACTCCGCCCCCCGACGCGACGCCTCTCGACACCGCCGGCCTCGGCCCCGAGGCGGACGGGGCTGGCTCAGCGGACGGGGCGCCCGCCCGGCCGGAGACCACCACGGCGACGATCTCCGTCGAGGGCACAGACGAGCCCGTCGACCTCCGCCTCGTCCGGTTCGACGAGTTCGACCTTCCGTTCTCGACGTACGTCCCGGCCGACTGGACCGACACCGTGCTCGGGTCGGGGGAGGGCGCGGCGGCGTTCATGGCGACGGGTGATGGGCCGGACCGAGCGTTCGTGAGCCTGTTCGTGCCGTCGGAGCCCAACCGCGAGGGGATCGTCGGGTTGGCGAGGGCGGCCGTGGGGAGTCGGGGCGCGCTCGTCCCGCTCGACGGCGCCGAGCCGTGGGTCGACGAGGGGTACTCGTTCTCGGGGGCCGAGGAGGCCGGCTCGGTCCGCGTCGGGTCGCACGCCGGCGTCCCGTTCTACGTCCTCCAGGTCCACCCGCTCGACTGGGGCGACGGGTTCGGTCCGCGCGCGGCGCTCGTGCGCGACCGGCTCCGCTGGGCCGACGACGGGACGGGCCTCTAAGCCGAAGTCGCGAAGGGCTTGCAGATCGGGGATTTAGAATCGCCCCGGCGTGGCCGATACCGACGCACGATCCGTCGCCCGCGCCGTGTCCCGCTCCCTCATCCTCCCCATCATCGGCCTCGCCGGCATCATCCTGTACGGGACGACGCAGGCGGCCCTCCCCTCAGCGGACGAGGTCTCGCAGGCCCAGGCCTCCGCGCGGCCGGCCCCCCCAC
>JAAXJP010000496.1 GCA_012269805.1 Rubrivirga sp. | reverse complement strand
AGGAGCGTCAACGGAGAGAGAGTTACCGGGCACTCTATCTCGTTTAGTTACCGGTTAAGCTAGACGATCGGAAGCGCTTTGTCAAGGATCTTGGAAGCGCCCCCTGCCGACGACGACCGGGCGTTATCGGATGTCGGCCATCTCGACGAACTGCATGTCGCCGAAGTCCTGGTTCTCGCCGCCCATCGCCCAGCAGAACGTGTAGGCCCGGGTCCCCGCTCCGGCATGGATCGACCAGCCAGGCGACAGGACCGCCTCACCGTCGCGCACGACAACGGTCCGGACCTCCTGTGGCTCGCCCATCATGTGGAACACGACGTCGCCCTCGGGCACGTCGAAGTAGAGGTAGACCTCGGTGCGGCGGGCGTGGGTGTGGGCCGGCATCGTGTTCCAGACGCTGCCCTCTTGGATCTCCGTGATCCCCATGACCAGTTGCGCGCTCTCGACGCCGCCGGGGCGGACGTATTTGAACAGGTCGCGGCGGTTGGCCTGCTCCTCACTCCCCAGCTCCTCGAGCTCCGCGTCGGCCTTACGGACGAGCGTGGTCGGGTGCTCGCCGTGCGCGGGGTAGCTGACGACGTAGAAGCGGGCTGGCGCGCCGACGTCGGCGCTCGCGAACGAGATCGCGCCGCTCCCCCGCCCCCCGTAGAGCAGGTCGAGGGTGCCGCGGTCGTAGCTCTCGTCGCCGACGGTCACCGTCCCGGCCCCGCCGATGTTGAGGACGCCCACCTCGCGGCGCTCGCAGAACGTGTCGGCGGCCAGTTCGTCGGGCACGCCAAGGTCGAGGGAGTCGCCCGTGGGCACGGCGCCCGCCAGCACCACGCGGTCGAGGTCGGCGAAGCGGAACGTGACGGCGCCGTCCTGGAAGAGGTCGTCCACCAGGAAGTGGCTTCGGATCTCGTCGGTGGTCAGGCGCTTCGTGCGCTCGGCGTCGGGGAGGGTGTGGAGGGGCATGGAGAAGGTGCGTCGGGAAAGGTCGAAAGTCGGGTCTACCGCGCCATCCAGCCGCCGTCGACGACGAGGACGTGACCGTTGACGTAGGCGGAGGCGGGCGAGGCGAGGAAGACGGCGGCGCCCCCGAGGTCGGCCGGGTCGCCCCAGCGGCCGGCGGGGATCCGCTCGAGGATCTGGCGGCTCCGGGTCTCGTTGTCCTGGAGCGCCTGCGTGTTGTCGGTGGCGATGTAGCCCGGCGCGATCGCGTTGACGGTCACGCCCCTCGACGCCCACTCGTTGGCGAGCGCCTTCGTGAGCCCGGCGACGGCGTGCTTCGAGGCCGTGTACGCCGGGACCGTGATGCCCCCCTGGAAGCTCAGGAGCGAGGCCACGTTCACGATCCGGCCCCCGCCCCGCTCCACCATCCGGCGGCCGACGGCCTGGCACAGGAGCCACGCTGCGTCGAGGTTCGTCCGCATCACGGTCGTCCAGTCGTCGAGCGGAAACTCGACGGCCGGGTGGCGGCGGATCGTGCCGGCGTTGTTGACGAGGATACCGATCGGACCGGCCTCCGCCTCGGCCGCCTCGGCGAGCGAGGTGGCCCCGTCGTGCGTCGAGAGGTCGGCCTCGAGTTGCCAGGCCGTCCGGCCGTGCTGGCGGACCGCCTCGGCGGTCTCGTCGGTGCCGGCGCGGCGCGTGCTGGTGCAGACGACGTCGGCGCCGGCCTCGGCGAGCGCAACAGCGATGGCCTGGCCGATGCCGCGCGAGGCGCCGGTGACGAGGGCGGTTTGTCCGTCGAGCGAAAACAGGGAGGGCACGGGCTAGCGGACGAGGGTGAGGGTCAGAGTGCGAACGGCGTCGCCGGCCTGGAGGCGAGCGGCGTAGACGCCCGGGGCGAGGCCCACGAGGTCGACCGCGAGCGTCTGCCGGCCGCCCGGGAGCGGCCCGTCGGCGACGAGGGCGACCTCGCGGCCGAGCGCGTCGTGGAGCGTGAGGCGGACGAGGCGGCTGGCGTCGAGCGTCACGGCGAGGCGGGCGAGGCCGCGCGCCGGGTTGGCGCCGGCGTGAGAGAGCGCGATGCCCGCCTCGGGCGCGTCGTCGGCCGCCGTGACGAAGCCGGTCTCGTAGGCACCGAGGTCGGGCGCGGAGCCGGCGAACGCGAGGCCCACGTCCGTCCCCTCGTCGATGAGGTCGCTGCCGTCGGCGAGGCGGAGAAAGTCGAGGACGGGCAGGCCGCCGTCGGCCCCGCGGGGGCCGTCCGCGCCGGTGTCGTCGACGCTGACGAAGTCGTCGGTCCGGGCCGTCGGGACGGCCGTGTTCCACGAGTTGAACTCGTCGTCGGCCACGCTCGCGTCCATAGTCACGCTGGCCGAGAGGGACACGTTGTTGCGCAGGACGTACATCGCCTGCTCGTCGATGGCCGGGTCGTCGTCGAACTGGAAGTTGACTCCCCGGTTGAAGTACGCCGTGTTGTTGTAAACGGTCACGCCGCTGGCGTTGCCGTTAACGTCGAACCCGTTGGCGAGGTGCTCCCAGGCGAGGTTGCGGATCAGGACGTGGGCGCCGTTGCCCTTGCCCAGCTTGAACCCGTTCGAGTCCCCGCGGAAGCCCGGGTCGTCCCAGAGGTCGTAGCCGTTGCGGAAGGCCCAGTTCTCCTCGATCCGGACGCCCTGCTGTCCGGGGTCGTCGAGGCTCCAGAAGTCGTAGCCGTCGTCGGAGTTGGCCCAGGCGCGGTTGCCGCGGAGCACGTTGCCCGGCCCCACGCCGAACTTGATCGCGAAGCCGTCGGCGTTCTCGCCGTTGTTTCCCGGGTCGTAGTTCTCGTACGAGTCGTTGTTGAGGAGCAGGTTGTAGGCCGACTGGTCCTCGACCTGGATCCCGGAGTCGCCGTTGTACCGGGCCACCATCTGTTCTACGATGTTGTACGCCGCCCGCTTGACGTATACGCCGTTGTCGCCGGAGTTCTCGATGGTCATCCCCTTGACGTGGAGGTAGTCGCCGCGGATGTCGAACCCGCGGTTGGCGCCGGTAAAGTCGAAGACCGGTCGCTCGTCGTCCTCGGGGTAGGCCCAGACGTGGATGTAGCTCCCGTCCGCACCGCTCGTGTCGAACCGGATGGCTGACGAGGAGGCGTAGGCGCCGCCGCGGACGTAGACGGTGTCGCCGGGGGCGACGCGGCCGAGCGCGGCCGGGAGGGTCAGCGGAGAGCTGATGGCACCGGAGCCGAGCGGGCTCCCGTTCGGGGCCACGAAGTAGGTCGACTGCGCCACCGAGGCGGGCGCGGCCAACAGGAAAGCGGAGAGTAGGAAGAATCGCATGGTGGGAGACGCTAGGCGTCGCGGTCGAGGATGGTCACGTCGCGGAGGACGAGGTCCTCGACGTGTTCGACGACGCTGTCCTCTGCGACGCCGGCGAAGCGGCAGTCCGAGAGGGTCACGTCGCGGATGGGGGCGCGGGGGTAGCCGATGAGGTAGAGCGCCCGCTCGCTCCGCTCGCTCGTCACGCGGCGGACGTCGATGCCGCGGACGGTCGGCGGGAAGTCGCCGGCGTCGCCCTCCTCGTAGAGGAAGTTGATCCGGACGACGGCGTCGGCGACCTGGCCGGCCGTGACGTCGCGCATATAGACGCCCTCGACAAACCCGCCGCGGATCGAGTTGGTCTTGATCCGGAGGACGCGTTCGAGGTTCGGGCTGTCCATGTCGCACCGCTCGGCGAACACGTTCCGAGCGCCGCCCGACATCTCGCTCCCGATGACCACGCCGCCGTGCCCGTCGCGCATCGTGCAGTCGCGCACGACGACGTTCTGGATCGGCGCTGCGAGCCGCCGCCCGTCGGCGTTGCGGCCGGACTTGAGGGCGATGCAGTCGTCGCCGGTGTCGAAAAAGCAGCCCTCAATGAGGACGTCGGTGCAGGACTCGGGATTGCAGCCGTCGTTGTTCGGCCCGTGCGAGTTGGCCGTCACGCCGCGCACCGTCACGTTGGTGCAGAGCGTCGGGTGGAGGAGCCACATCGGCGAGCGGACGACGGTCACGCCCTCGATCAGCACGTTCTGGCAGCGGTAGAACTCGACGAAGCTGGGCCGGAGGTAGTCGCCCTCGCCGTAGACACGGTCCTCGACGGGGACGCCCGCCTCGGCCTGCGCGAAGAGCCGGTCGCGCGCGGCGAGTTGAGTCGCCATCCCCTCGGTCCAGCCGTGGCGGTTGTCCTTCCAGGGGCCCTTCCAGGTCCACCAGTCGGTCCCGCCGGCGCGGCCGTCGAGCGTTCCGCCGCCGGTCACGGCGACGTTCTCCTGTTCAAAGGCGTAGATCAGCGGCGAGTAGTTCATCAGCTCGACGCCCTCCCATCGCGTGTACACGGCCGGGAGGTAGTCGGCGGGATCCGTCGAGAAGCCGAGTGTGGCGCCGTCCGAGACGTGGAGCTCGACGTTCGACAAGAGGTGGATCGGGCCCGTCAGCCACTCACCGGGTGGAACGACGACGCGGCCCCCACCGGCCGCGTGCGCGGCCTCGACGGCCTGGCGGAACGCGTCGGTGGCTTTTTCGTCCTCGACCGCGCCGTACTCCGTGACCACGAAGTCGCGGTCGGGGAACTGGGGCGCCCGGATGCGGGCGAGGATCTCCGGCACGCGATCCCACGCGGCGGCGTCTACCCCGCTCGCCTCGGTCACCGAGGCGGGAAGGCTCGTGCAGCCGGCGGCGAGGCCGGGGAGCACGACGAGCCCGCTCGCGCCGAGGGCGGCGCGGCGAACGAACTGGCGGCGGGAGTGCGGTCCGGTCATGGAGTCGGGGGGCCCGGCGGCCAGCGCCGCCGGGTCGGTGGTGGGGTCGTTGCTTCTCTATCGGACGACGACGAACGGGCGCGTGTGGGCTTCGCCGTCGGCGCGGACCTGCACGAAGTACGTGCCGGCCGCGAGGCCCGAGGCGTCGATCGTCACGGCGTGCGTGCCGGCCACCGTCGGAGTCGAGGCGAGCGTCGAGACGCGCTGGCCGAGCACGTTGACGACTACGACCTCCACGTCGGCGGCCTCGGCGAGCTCGTAGCGGAGCGTCGTCGACCCCGTCACCGGGTTCGGCGCGGCCGGGCGGAGCGCGAGGCGGCCGGCCTCGGGCGTGCCCTCGGTCGCGATGCCGCCGACGGCCTCGCCGTAGATCGACATGGCCTGGAGGAGCAGGTACCGACCGGAGCCGACCGAGCTCGACCGGACCCACGGGTAGATCCGGACATAGATCGAGTCGGACGCGATCTCGCCAATCTCGTACGAGCGGAGGATGATGGCGCCGGCCGTGTCGCCGTCGTCGGCCTCGAGCTCCTCCTCCAGGACCACCGGGTCGGAGAAGTCGGGGCTCGTCGAGTAGGCGACCTGAGCGCGCATGGCGCTCGTGCCGTCGCCGTGGATGTAGACCGAGAGCGAGTCGACGCGGAAGCGCATGTCGCCGTCGGCGCCGGCGGCGAACTGGACGTAGCGGTCGGCGACCGGGCCGTCCTCGTCGGGCCAGTCGGCGCCGTCGAGCCACCAGCGCTGGAACGGGCCGAACGGCCCGACGGCGTCGCCCGCATCCCGGAGGTCGCCGTCGTAGTCGCGGACGACGAGCGTGGAGCTGCTCACCATCGCGCCGCCGAGGTTCTCGCTGGCGGACGTCACCGACGTGGTGTCGGAGGCGCTGAGCGACCAGAACACGCGGTCCGCGTCGGGGGCCGGCGGCTGGGTCGAGCCCGAAATCGTCATGGCCTGAAGCATGAAGTACCGCGTGACGCTCGGGTCGCCGCCGCCCAGGTATGGGTAAATCCGAACGTAGATCGAGTCGCCCGCGGGCACGGCCTCGTCGAGGTCGTACTCGCGGAGGATGATGGCGCCGGTCGCGTCGCCGTCGTCGGCCGAGAAGTCCTCCTCAAGTGCGACGGCGTCCGAGAAGTCGGCGCTCGTCGAGTAGAACACGCTCGCCCGCATCTCGCTCGTCCCGTCGCCGTGGGCGTAGAGTGAGACGCCATCGACGTAGAACGTCTCGCCGGCGTCGGCGCCGGCGGCGAACTCGATGTAACGAGTCGGGTCGATGGCCTCCTCGACGGGCCACTGGATCCCGTCGCCGCGCCACCAGCGCTGGAACGGGCCGTACGGTCCGACGGCGTCGCCCGCGTCGCGGAGGTCGCCCGTGTAGTCGCGGACCTCGACGTCGGCCGAGCGGACCGGCGCACCTCCGAGGCCGGCCGAGGCGGACGTGACCGAGGTCGTGTCGGCCGCCGAGAGCGACCAGAACACGCCGTCGACGTCCCCGCCGGCAGCCGTCTCACTCGTGCCGGAGATCGTGACGTCTTGCAGGAACAGGTAGCGGCCCGAGCTCGGGTTGCCGCCGCCGAGCCACGGGTACACGCGGACGTAGAGCGACTGGCCCGCCGCCAGCTCCTCCGAGATGTCGAAGCTGAACTCGCCCACCTCGTCACGCGAGACGTCCACGTCGGTCGCGAGCGGCGTCGGCGCGGAGAACGCCGGGTCGGTGTCGTAGAACAGGCTCGCGTCGAGCTCGCCGGTCCCGCCCGCGTTCATCACGAGGTCGATATCGGTCAGTGTGAGCGTGGTCGCGTCGGCGGCCGTGACGGCGAACTCGACGTATCGGTCCGGGTCGGGCGCGCTCTCGACGGGCCACTCGGCGCCGTCGAGGTACCAGCGCTGGTACGGCCCGAGCGGGCCGTTGACGTCACCGGAGAGAGTGCCGGTGTAGTCGCGGGCGACGAGGGTCATCGAGGTCACGTCGCTGCCGACGGCCCCGCCCGCTTCGGTGGTCACGCCGAGGCCGTCAGCCTCGGTCAGCGACCAGTTGACGGACGCGGCGTCCTGGGCGTCGGGCGCGATGGCCAGCAGGAG
>JAAXJP010000424.1:256-6804 GCA_012269805.1 Rubrivirga sp. | reverse complement strand
AGCGCCTCGCCGAGGTCGCCGACCTCGCCCACGCCGCCGCCGTCCTCGAGTGGGGCCAGGAGACCTACATGCCGCCGGGGGGCGCCGAGGCCCGCGGCCGGCAGATCGCCCCGCTCCGGCGGTTCGCGCACGAGCGGTTCGTGGACGAGCGGGTCGGCGAATGGATCGAGGGGGCCGAGGGCGGGAACGACCTCGACCGGGCGCTCCTCCGGGTGACCGCGCGCGACTGGCAGCGCGCGACGCTCCTGCCGGGCCGGCTCGTGGCCGAAAAGGCCGAGGCGTCGGCGCGGGCGAAGGGGGTGTGGAAGGCGGCCCGGGAGGCCGACCGGTTCGACCTGTTCGCCCCCCACCTCGAGCAGATCTTGTCGCTGGCGCGCGAGGAGGCCGACCTCGTCCGCCCGCTCGTGGCCGGGGAGCGCGGGAGCGCGTACGTCCCCTCCGACGCCGACGCCCGCTACGACGCGCTCCTCGACGCGTACGAGCACGGCGCCTCGGCCGAGGGCGTGGCCGCCGTGTTCGGCGAGCTCCGCGAGGGCCTCGTCCCGCTCGTCGCCGCCGTCGCCGAGGCTGAGCCGCCCGACGACGCCTTTCTCCGCCGGCCCTTCGACGCCGACGCCCAGTGGGCCTTCGGGCTCGACGTCGCGCAGGCGCTCGGCTACAGCCTCGACCACGGCCGCCAGGACCGCTCTGCCCACCCGTTCACGACGGCGTTCGGGTTCACCGACGTCCGCATCACCACACGGGTCGACCCCGACTTTTTCCCGACGGCGTTCTTCGGCACGGTCCACGAGGCGGGGCACGGGATCTACGAACAAGGCTTCGCGCCCGAGCTGGCCGGCACGCCGCTGGCCGACGGCGCGTCGCTCGGCGTCCACGAGAGCCAGTCGCGGCTGTACGAGAACCTCGTCGCCCGAAGCGCGCCGTTCTGGGAGTGGGCCTATCCGAT
The DNA here is from genome assembly GCA_012269805.1 of Rubrivirga sp. Classification (GTDB taxonomy): domain Bacteria; phylum Bacteroidota; class Rhodothermia; order Rhodothermales; family Rubricoccaceae; genus Rubrivirga. The sequence continues at coordinate 5,858 of JAAXJP010000424.1, read as the reverse complement.
GCTCCAAGCGCGCTTCCCACACCTCGGGGACGTGCCGCAGAAGGCGTTCGTGCGGGCCGTCAACAAGGTCGAGCCGTCGCTCATCCGCGTCGAGGCCGACGAGTTGACGTACCACCTCCATGTGCTCCTCCGGTTCGAGCTCGAACGGGCCCTCCTGGCCGGCGACCTCGCCGTCGACGACCTCCCCGCCGCCTGGAACGAGCGGATGACCGAGACCCTGGGCGTCGCCCCGCCGTCCGACGCCGACGGGTGCCTCCAGGACATCCACTGGTCGCTCGGCGCCGTCGGCTACTTCCCGACGTACACGCTGGGCACGCTCATGAGCGCCCAGCTCTGGACGGCCGCCGACGCCGACCTCGGCGGCCTCGACGCCCTGCTGGAGGCGGGCGCGTTCGAGCCCTTGCTCGGGTGGCTCCGCGACAAGGTCCACCGCTGGGGCCGCGCGAAGACGGCCGGGCAGATCCTCCGCGACGCGACCGGCCAGAGCCTCGAGGCCGGCCCGTGGCTGGCCTACGCCCGCGACAAGGTCGAGCGGCTCTACGGTGTGACGGCCTGACCCGCTCGCCTCGGCGCCGAGGCCGACCGGGACGCTCTACGGCCGGCGGTCGTCGTAGAGCGTGGCGACGGCCGTCATGTTCTTCCCTCCCAGGCCGGCTTCGCGCGCAGCCTCGAACTGGGCGCGCGCCGCGGCCACGAGCGGCGCGGGCGACCCGGCCTCAGCGGCGACGTGGAGCGCGTAGCGGAGGTCCTTGTCGAGAAGCTCGACGGGGAACAGCGGGTCGTGAGCCCGGTCCGCCATCAGCCGCATCGCCGTCGCCACGACGGGCGCGGCGGCCGGCGTCGCGCCGATGACCTCGGCCGCCGTCGTCTCGTCGATGCCGGAGCGGCGGAGCGCGGCGAGGAGCTCGGCCGCCGCGGCCACCCCGACGCCCATGAGGGCGTTGACGGCCAGCTTGACGAGCGCGCCCGTCCCCGCCCCGCCGACGTGCTGGACGCTCTTCCCGATCGCCTCGAACGCCGGGCGCGCGGCCTCCAGCGCGTCGCCCTCGCCGCCGACGAGGACGACGAGCGTGGCGCCCTCGGCCTGCGGGCGCGAGCCCGAGACCGGCGCGTCGAGCGGTCGCCCGCCCGCCTCGGCCACGAGACCGGCCCACTCGCGGACCCAGCCCGGCGTGAGCGTGCTCATCTCGGCGGCGACGGCGCCCTCGGCCAGCCCGGCGAGCGCGCCGTTGGGGCCGGTCCAGACGGCGCGGCTGGCGCCGTCGTCGGTGACCATCGCGATCACGAGGTCGGCGCCAGCGGCGGCCTCGCGGGGCGTCGCGGCGACGGCGGCCCGGTCGCGGAAGGCGCCGACGGGGCCATCGGAGCGGTTCCAGACGGTGAGGGCGTGGCCGGCGTCGAGGAGGCGGGCGGCCATCCGGGCGCCCATGGCGCCGAGGCCGAGAAAGGCGATCTGCATGTCGGGACGAGGGGGTGGACGCTCTCAACCGGCGTGGTCCGGCGTGGCTCCCTCCCCGTCCGCCTCGGTGCCGAGGCGGATGGGCTCAGCCCTCGCGCATGGCGAGCGCGGGGTTCGTCCGCGCCATCCGCCACGCCGGGTACACGCCGGCCAGGAGCGCCGCGCCGACGGCGAGGGCCACGGCCTGCACCAGCACGCCCGGCGAGACGGCGAACGCGAGCGTCCACCCGAACGACCGGACGTTGACGACGAACACGAGGACGGCCGCGAGCGCGAGCCCGAGCGGGACGGCCAGCAGCCCGGCCCACAGCCCCATCAGCCCGGTCTCGGCGAACACCATCCGCCGCACCTCGCCCGGCGTCATGCCCTGTGCGCGGAGCATGGCCAGCTCGCGCCGTCGCTCGAGCTGGAGCGCCATCAGCGCCGAGAGGACGCCCACGAACGCGACGGCGACGGCCAGCAGCCGGAGCACGCTCGTGACCACGAACGTCTGGTCGAAGATCTCGAGGCTCGCCTCGCGGAGGTCGCGGTTGGAGCGGACCGTGACGTCCTGGCCGCTCGCCTCGGCGAGGCGCCGGGCCTGCTGGACGAGGGCGGGCGGGTCGACGCCGGACGCCGCGGTGAGGGCGATGCCGGCGTAGCCGGGATCGCGGAAGGCGTCGAGGAACGGGCGCTCGTCCATCAGCACGACGCCGAGGTCGTTGCCGTAGTCGTAGTAGACGCCCGAGATCGGGTAGGCGCGCGTCCCCTCGTCGGTCGGGAGGCGGAGCGTGTCGCCGACGCCGACGCCGAAGCGGAACGCGAACGGCTCGCTGACGGCGACCGCCCCCGCCGCGGCGCTCTCGGCGACGGCCTCGGCCGAGCCCTCCTTGTAGCGGTTGACGCCGGCGCGGACCCTGTCGAGCCGCGCCACGACGAGGTCGAACGGGCCGCTGTCGTCCTCGATCGTCCGGACGCGGATGGCGTCGGAGCGGGCCACGCCGGGCAGGGACGCGAGCGCCTGCGCGAGCGAGTCGTCGAGGACGGCGCCGCCGCGGCGGAAGACGGTCGCCGGCGGCTGGACGTAGACGTCGGACTGGAGGACGGCGCCGAGCCAGTCGGCCACGGTCGTGCGGAACGAGGCGACCATCGTCGCCACGCCGACCGTCGCGGCGACGGCCACCGCGAGGGCGGCGACGGCGACGGCCGTGCGGCTGAGGCTGGCCGAGACGCCGCGCGCGGCCATCCGCCCGACGGGCCCGAGAAGGCGGCCGAGGACGGGCCGCGCGAGCGCCGCCCACGCCCGCGTGAGGTACGGAACGAGGAGCGCGGTCCCGGCCAGGATCCCGAGCATCCCCGCGTACGCGCCGCCGACGCCGGCCGGGATCAACAAAACGAGCCCGCCGAGCGCGAGCACGCCGCCCCCCCACAGCGCGAGGCGCCCGGCGCCCTCCGCGAACCGGTCCTCCTGGGTCGACCGCCGGAGCGCCGAGGCGGGCGCGGTCGCGGCGGCTTCCCACCCCGGCCGGAGCGCGCCGACAGCGGTCGCGCCGAGCCCGAGCGCGACGCCCTTCAGGAGCGCCACCGGCGACAGCGCCAGCTCCCGCACGCGGACCACGAAGTACAGGTCGCCGATCGTCTGGGTCACGAGGCGGACGAGCCCGCTCCCCATCAGCACGCCGAGCGCGAGCCCGAGCGCGGTCCCCACGGCGCCGATCACGAGGGCCTCGCCGAGCACGGCGCGGAACACCTCGGCCCGCGTCACGCCGAGCGCGCGGTACGTCCCCAGCACCCGCCGCCGCTGGACGACGGCGAACGTCACGGTGTTGTAGATGAGGAACACGCCGACGACGAGCGCCAGCAGCGAGAGCGCCGTCAGGTTGAGGCGGAACGCGGCCGTCATCGGCGCGAGCGCCTCGGCCTGCGTCGACGCCGGGCGGACCTCGGCGCCGTCGGGCAGGAGCCCCGCGACCCGGCCGAGCGCGGCGTCGAGGCGGGCGGGGTCGTCGGCGGGGAGGATCAGGTCGATCCGGGTGAGCCGGCCGGCGGCCCCCTCCGCCATCCCGAACCACTCCTGGGCCGTCGCGACGTCGGCGACGAGGAGGTTCTGGAGCGCGCTCTCGGAGCGGTCGTCGTCGGGCTCCAGCAGGCCGATCACGCGGGCCGTCTCGGGCCGGCCGTCGACCGCGAGCCCCAGCGTGTCGCCGACGGCCACGCCCAGCTCGGCGGCCGTCTGCTCCGAGACGAGCACGGCGCCGGGGACGGTCAGGAACTGGCCGGCGTCGAGCCCGCTCCCCGGCCCGCCGACGAACGGCCGGAAGGCGGCCTCCGCGAACGGGTCGACGCCGAGCACCGACACGACGCGCTCGGGCTGACGGGCGATGCGTGCCGCGCCCTCGACGACGGGCGCGACCTGCTCGACGCCGGCCTCGGTGACGAGCCGGGCCACGAGCCCGCCGTCCACGCCGCCCGGCCCGCCGACGACCTGGTGCGTCGCCGTGCCGGTCACGGCCTCGCCCGACAGCTCGAAGGCCCGGAGCGCGCTCGTGTTGGCGAGGTCGACGGCCACGCTCACGGCCACGCCGAGGGCGACGCCGAGGACGGAGAGCGCCGTCAGGAGGGGGTGCCGGAGCAGGTAGCGGCGGCTCGAACGGGCGAGGGGCATGGGGGGACGGCCGGGACCCGCCCGGTACGCCGCCCCTCGCGACACGGGTTCTCCTGACTCTGCCCGCCTCGGCGCCGCGGCGGGCGGAGCGGGCGGCCTACGAGTCCGCCGGGGGCGTCCAGCGGAGGACGGTGAGCTGGCCGGTCCCGTCGCTGCCGTAGACGTAGCCGCCGGGCGACGGCAGCGTCGCGCCCCAGTTGCCGTCCATCGTCACGTCGTCGTTCTTGGGGTAGGTGTCGTGGTGGGCGACGACGGCCGGGTTGGCGAGGTCCGCCAGGTCGAGGACGTAGACGCCGGCCGAGTAGTGCGAGAGGAACGCGTAGCGCCCGCGCACCAGGACGTTGTGCGCGATCCGGTTGGCCCCCAGCCACTCGCCGACGAGCTCCGGGTTCTCGGGGTCCTCGACGTTCCACACCTTGACCGTCTTCTCGGCCGTCTCCTCCGTCGTGAGGACGTGCCGGCCGTCGTCGGTGGGCCAGACGTTGTGGACGTAGCCCGCGTTCGGGACCGACACGCGGCTGACGAGCTCGGGTGCGCTCTTGTCGCGGAGGTCCCAGATCGAGTACGTCGGGTTCCGGCCCTCGGCGATGTAGACCCGGTCGTCGCGGGCGAACACGTCGTGGACGTCGCCGACGTCGAGCCGGGCGACGACCTGGGGGGCGACCGGGTCCTCCAGGCTGAGGACGTAGACCGACTCGCCGTCGGAGTCGAGCACGTAGGCGTGGCCGGTCTCCGTGTCGATCGACAGGTTGTGCGACGAGACGAACGCGTCGTCGGGGCCGCGGACGACGGCGGCCTCCTCGACGCGCTCGGGCAGGCCGCTGAGGTCGAGGATCTGGAGGCCCTCGCTCGGCCCGTAGGCCTCGGTCACGACGTACGCGTAGTGCCCGTACGTCTTGATGTCGCGCCAGTACCACCGGGCGTCCTCCGTGGGCCCGGGCACGCGGGCGACGACCTCGAGGCTCGGCACGGCGACGACCGAGACGCCCTCGATGTCGCCCATGATGGCGTATTCCGATCCGTCGGGCGCGACGTAGCCCCACACGTCGGAGCCGCCCGTCTCGAGCGTGTCGGTGACGATGGCCGGGAGGTCGACGGTCCCGATGAGCTCGAGCGTCTGCGCGCCGACGGGCGCGGCGGCCAGGAGGGCGGCGAGGGCGAGAAGGCGGGTCATGGCGGTGGGGGCGGGGTCTCCCCGGAACGTACGGCCTCGGCGGGGCGCGGCGGCAGCGGCGCCTGGTACCCGATGAGGAGCCCGATCGCGCCGACCGCGATGAACGCGCCGATGCGGACGAGCGCCTCGGCCTGCGAGAGGTCCACGAGGAACAGCTTGAGCACGACGGCGGCGAACACGCCGGCCCCGAAGAACCACAGCCCTCGGCTCTCGCGGCGGACGGCGACGACGGCCAGCGCGAGTGCCAGCACGGTCCACGTGACGGCGAGCGCCGCCTGGGCCGTCGACGAGGCGTAGAGCCCGTCGGCCGTCCACGGCGCGGCGC
>JAAXJP010000424.1:0-246 GCA_012269805.1 Rubrivirga sp. | reverse complement strand
CCGACGAGGGCGGCCAGCGCGGGCGTCCGGGCGGGGAGCGCGCGGCGTGCGGCGACGAGGCCGAGGAGCACCGCGATCGTCGGGAGCCCGAGCGGGTTGAGGACGGGGAAAGTCGGGAGCGGCGAGGCCACGCCGTCGCTGGCCCAAGACCCAAGCGCCCAGACCGTCGCAGCGAGCACGCGGCCGGCGGCACTCCAGGCCCGCGCACGCGCCGAGGCGGCCGCGGTCGGGACCCGGGCGGCCAGA
>JAAXJP010000108.1 GCA_012269805.1 Rubrivirga sp. | reverse complement strand
GTCGGCAAGAAGGCGCCGGGGACGTCGGCCTGCTCGGGGCCAGCGGCGAGGCGGGCGACCGCCCGCCCGACGACGTCGAGCACGACGAGCCGGAGCGGGCCGGCGGCCGGCCGAACGACCCGGACGGCGGTCGAGGTGCGGAATGGGTTCGGCCCTGCGAGGTCGACACGGAACGCGGAGCCCGCGGGCTCGGGCTCATCGGCCACCGTCAAGACTTGACACCCGGACCCGAGCGGCCAGCCGATGTCGGCCATGAACGCACAGGTGATGTCGCCGGGGTCCTGATACGCCTCGCCGCGGGAGACCTGAGGGGTCATGAGCGCCGCCGAGGTCCCGGTCACGACCTCCTCGTCCCAATGCGAGAACGACGACCCCTCGTTGAACGGCGTCGGCGCCCACACCGGTGCAGGCGCCCCATACAGCCGGACGACCTCGGGCGAGTCCATGAACAGCGCGCCGCCCTGAAGGAGGAATCCGAGGGAGTTGGACGGGTTGCCGTACACGTTGCGGTCCACCATCGGTCGGCCGCTGGAGTCATCCAAGAATCGATCGAAGACGAAGGGGCGGCCGAAAAACTGCCCGTCGAAGTATCCCCAGCATCCGGTGCCGGAGGTCCCCTCGCACTCGTCCTCACCTGCGCCGTCGTCGACCTTCCCCGATCCCACGAAGCCGAGCCCGTGCCCCAGCTCGTGGAGGACGATCGTCACAAAGTCGAACTGGCCCGGGGGCGGGTTCCCGTCGAGCCCGAAGTACCAGTCGCTTCGCGAGCTGCTGAACTGGGCGATGATGTCGTAGAAGAAGTCGTCCCCGGGGTCCGGGCTGAGGTCCTCGCCCGCCAGCGCGTCCGCCAGTGCGAACGGGTACCACGTGTTGCCTATCGGCCGGTTGGGAAAGTTGGCCGTGACGTTCGGCCCCGCGCTCCCCAGCGTGCCGCTCGCGAGCGGTGCGAAGCTGGCCTGGACCCGGATGGGCACAGAGGAGGTCAAGTGGTCGGCCCAGATGTCGACGGCCCGTTGGAAGGCTGTCTGCGCCTGCGCCGAGAACCCGCTGTAGTCGACCTCGAAGGTCGCCGTGGCGCCCACCGTCACGACGCGCTGCGCCGCCCCGACCGGCGCGGCTTCGGACAACTGGATCTCCTGCAGCGGCCCGCTCACGGCCTCGCCGTCGTGGTCGTACAGCGTGCAGACGGTCTGGAAGTGGGCCGGCTGCGCCACCGAGGCAGGCAGGGCGAGGACGGCGGCGAACGCGGCGGCGAGGAGTCGGGGCATGGTGTGGTGGGAGTGCCGGTGGGCTAGCGCCCGATCCGCTCGAGCGCGGCGCGCGTCCGCTGCTCGAGCGTCTGGTGGTAGTCGAACTCGGCCTCGTTCTCAAGAACCTTCTCGTACTGTCGCCTGGCCCCGTCGAGGTCGCCTGTGGCCTCGTACACCTCGCCCATGTGGTAGACCGACCACGGGCCCCAGCGGGCGAGGTCGTCGCCGGCGCTGTCGGCCGCGAGGCGGAAGTGGCGGAGCGCGTCGTCCCACGATTCCTGGGCCTGGCGCGCACGGCCGGTGCGGTAGGCCGCCTCGGCCCGGACCACCTCGGGCAGGGCCCCGTCGGTGACGATGGGCTGGAGCACGCGGACGGCCTCGGCGTAGTCGCCGGCGTCGAACGCCGCAGCGCCGATCACGAGCGCGCGCTCGGCGTCGGTCATGGGGGCCTCCAACCGACGCTCGGCGTCGCGTTCGGCCCACAGGTCGACGTCGTACTCCCGCTGGGCACGGACGCGGCGGTACAGCGACTCAGCGCGGCGGCGATCGCCGGCCATCTCGTAGGCGATGCCGGCGTACAAGGTCGACTGGGCCACGAGCGCTCGCCCGCGGAACGTCCGGGCGTAGCGCTCCAAAATCGGCGCCGCCGGCTCGAAGTCGCGCTGGCGGAACAGGGCCATCCCGAGGTGCGCGTCGAGGAACGGGACGGGCGCGACGCCCTCGCCCTGGAGCGACGACTCGGCGCGACGGAGGACGGCCTCGGCCTCGGCGGCGCGCCGGTCGAGGAGCAGGTGGTAGCCGGCGAGGTAGGCGAGGACGGGCGAGTCAAGCCGGGCGTCGGCGAGGGCGGCGAGGCGGTCGACGGACCCGGCCCGGCGCTCGTTGAGCGTGGCGTCGGAGATGGCGAGCGCGACCGTGGCGTCGACGGCCAGCATGGCGTCGGCGTCGGCGGCGCGGTCGAGCTTGTCGAGCCCGCCGGCCACGCTGCCGGTGAACCCGAACAGCCGGGCGAGCCAGCGGTACTTGCGCGGGATGGCGCCGGCGGCCACCTCGCAAACGCCCTGGCCATAGAGGGCGTCGGCCTCGGAGAGCTCGCCGAACCGGCCGCAGGCCTCGCGGAAGGCGTTGCCGGCCCGCGTGTACCGCTCCTGGCGGCCGAACGCGAGCGCTCGGTGGAGCTTGGCGGTGGCGACCGCGAGCCGCGCGCCGGGCGCGTCGCCGAGGGCCTCGGCCCGGGCCGTCAGCGAGTCGTTGAGCGCGTAGAACCGGTCGAAGGTCTCGTCCTCCTCGGTCACGAGCGCCTCCCACAGGGCGACGCTCTCGAGCCCGTAGGCCGCGGCCGCGGACCCCGGCTCCACCTCGCCGAGGCGGCGGAAGCCTGCCCGCGCGTCGTCGAGCCGGAACGCGAGCGCGTCGGCGTACGCCTCGGCGTACAGGTCGGCGCCGGCCTCGGAGAGGCCCAGGGCCGTCTGAGCCGCCTCCGTGAGCGTGGGGTCGTCGGCGCCCCCGCCGGGCGTGGGTTGGGCCGAGACCGCGACGGCGGCGAGGAGCAGGACGAGGAGGGAACGGATCATGCGGCGACCACGACGCGGTCTTCGTCTTCGGAAAGGTTCACGGGCCCGAGTTGGCCCTCACTGGAAGCCACGACGGTGGCGACGGTCGCGTCGCCCGTCACGTTCGTGACCGTCCGACACATGTCGAGGATGCGGTCGACGCCCAAGATCAGCGCGATGCCGGCGGCCGGCACCCCGACGGCCTCGAGGATGATGACCAGCATGATGATGCCGGCGCCGGGCACCGCCGCCGTCCCGATCGAGGCGAGCACGGCCGTCAGCACGATCGTCAGCTGCGCGCCGAGCCCGAGGTCGAGCCCGAACGCCTGCGCGATAAAGAGCGTCGCGACGGCCTGGTAGAGCGCCGTCCCGTCCATGTTGATCGTCGCCCCGAGCGGGAGCACGAACGACGAGACCTCCTCGCTCACGCCCAGCTTCTCCTCGCACCGCTCCATCGTCACGGGCAACGTGGCGCCGGACGACGAGGTCGAGAACGCGACGAGCTGAGCCGGCCCGATCCCCTGGAAAAAGTCCTTCAGCCCCATCGGGCTCAGGAGCTTCAGGATCGTCGGGTACACCACGACCGTGTGGATCGCGAGGCCGAGGAGGACGACGGCCATGTACCGGCTGAGCCCGTCCAGCAGGCCAAGGATCCGCGTCGGGTCGTCGCCGGCCGTCGCCACGATCGTGTCGGCCAACAGGGCGAACACGCCGATCGGAGCGAGGAGCATCACGATGTCGACCAGGCGGATGACCACGTCGTTGAGCCCCTCGAAAAAGTCGAGGACCGGCTTCGCCTTCTCCTTCGGGACCTGGACCAGCCCGATCCCGAACAGGATGGCGATGACGACGACCTGGAGCATGCTCCCGTTGTCGGAGAACGACTGGAAGGCGTTCTCGCTGACGGCGTCGACGAGGAACTGGAGCGGGCCGCGGTCGGCGATCGCCGCCGCGTCGACGGTCCGCGCGCCGGCGTCCTCGCCGAACGCCTCGACGAGCCCGTCGCGGAGCTCGGGCGAGAACGCGTCGCCGGGCCGGATGAGGTCCGCCAGGAGCACGCCGACGGTCACGGCGATGGCCGTCGTCATGACGTAGATCCCGATCGTCTTGCCGCCGATCCGCGAGAGCTTGCGGAGGTCGGCGAGGCTGGCGACGCCTGTTATGAGGCTCGCGAGGACGAGCGGGACGGCGATCAGCTTGAGCGCCGTGATGAAGATGGTCCCGAACGGCGCGACCCAGTTCGACACGAATGTGCCCCACCCGGCGACCGCCGCGAGCACGCCGAAGGCGAGGCCCAGCAAGAGTCCGAGGATGATCTGCCAGTGGAGCTTCCGGTACCAGGCCATGCGTGTGGGTAGAGTGGGGCCGGAAAGCTACGGACGGCGCCCGACGCCTCTCCAACGGCCGCGCCCCGGCATCCGTGCGTCCCGGGGGTCCGGGGCCCGCATTCTACCCGAGCCCGACGCCAACGAGCGCCCCGCCGATGGCCCCTGCCGCCGTGCATCCCCAGTTGACGGCGTCGTTGCCGATGCCGCGGACGCCGGCGGCCAACGGGAGCGGGACGCCGCCCGCCTCGGCGCGTTCGGTGAGCGCCCCGTCCGGAAGCCGATAGCGCGCCTGGACCGTCGCCCCCAGCGCCGTGTCGACGAACGCCGCCGCGACCCCGACGCCGACGAGCGCCGCCCCCGCGGTGACCCCGAGGGACGGGGAGAGCCACGCGGCCGGCACCACCACCGAGGCGGCGCCGGCGAGCGCGCCGGCCGTTCCAGCTCCCGACACCCCGCCCGACGTGCCCGGCGGGACTTGCCGCCCGACCCCGAGCCGGCGCGTCTGCCCGCCGACGAGCGTGCCGACCTCCGTCCCCCAGGTGTCGGCCGCCGCCGCCGCGAAGGCCGCGACGAACGCCGGGTACAATGCCTCCGACGGCGCAAACACGGTCGCCGCGAGCAGGCCGAGAGCGACGCCCCCGTTCGCCATCACCTGCCCGGCATCGCGCCGGCTCCCCTTTTCGGACCGGGACTCGGCCACCGCCTTTGTCCGCTTGCCGACGGCCGACCACCCGCTCGACAGGACGAAGAACGCCAGTGCCGGGACGGCCCACGCCACACCCCCGAGCACGACGAGCGCCCAGGCGAACAGGGACGCCGCCAGCCCGCCCGACACGTCGAGCGCGCCCGCGCGCACCGCGGCGAACGCGAACGCCGCCGCGCCCCCGACCGCCAACACCCCGAGGTTGACGGCCTCGGGCGACGCCACCAGCCACGCGCCGCCGACGACGATGGCGAGCACGATCCACAGGTTGTCCCACCCCCGCGTCCCGAGCCCCTCCGCGACCGGCGCCAGCGCGGCGACGACCGCGGCGCCCTCGAGTAGCCCTCCGTCGAGGCGCTCGCCTCCCCACCCCAGGGCACCGACAAGGGACACCCATGCAATAACGGCAAACACGAGCGATCCGATCGCCGACTTTTCCCCATTGCCCACCCGGTACCGCCCGCCTCGGCGCGCCCGCGAGCCCGCCCACGCCGCCGCGGGGTCGGCGAGGGCGAGGACCACGAACGCGGCCTGGAGCACAACGACGCGGTCACCACTCGGCGTCCAGCACAGAGGGAGCGCGATGAGGAGCGCGAGCGGGAACGTGACGGTCCCCCACGACCGCCGCCGGACCCCGTGCACGCTCCTCAGCCACCCCCGCCCCAACGCGGCCCCGTTCGCCAGGACGAACAGGGCGGCCAGCAACGCGATGCCGCGCGGGCGATCGAACCAGAGCGGCGCCGCGGCCGTCGTGAGGCCGACTAGCCCATGGACGGTCCGCCGCGTCGCCTCGCCGCTCCACCCGGTCACGCGGAGGCCCTCCCCCACCGCGACCGCCCCCAGCAGGAGGCCCGCGAACGTCCCGACGGCTTGGATCTCGGTCATGGGCCTACACCACACATGGGCCTACACGACAGATGCCCCCACCTCAGCGCCGAGGCGGGGGCATCCTGACAGACGCGACGGCCGCCCTAGCGCGGGATGTTCAGCAACAGCGAGAACCGGAGCTGGTCGGCCAGCGGCGAGTTCTCCTGGAGCGCGTAGATGTACGAGATGTCGACCCCGACGAGGCTGTAGCGCAGGCCCGTCCCGAACGTCAGGAACTGGCGGTTGCCGTTGGCCGGGTCCTCGTAGAAGTAGCCCGCCCGCATGGCGAACAGGTCGTTGTACCAGTACTCGAGACCCGTCCCGAGCGTGAGCGAGCGGAGCCCGCTCACCTCACGGCAGTCGTTCTCCGGGTTGTCGTCCTCGCCCAGCGAAGCGCACGTCTCGCCGGCGATCGTGCTCGTCTTGACGAGCCGCGATTCCCACGACGTGAAGAGGGCCTCATAGAACGGGTCGTACTCGCCCGTCGCCGGGTCGCGGTTGACCACGATCTTGTTGAGGTCGAGCGCGAGGAGGATCCGGTTGAAGTCGTCGAGCTCCGTGTCGAGGGCCGCGCCGAAGCGAAGCGTCGTCGGGATCGCGTCCGGCTGGCCGGTGAGGACCGTGTCGCCGGGGGTCGACTCGACGTACGAGATGCCCGGCCCCATGTTGGCGAGGTTGAATGCGACCGTCGGCCGCGACGACTTGCCCAGGCCGAGGTCCGGCCCCGTGTACTTCACGCCGAGGTCGACGCCGAACGACGTGCCGGCCGAGGTCGGCGTCGTGTTGTTGATCCGCGTGCCGCCGGTGAGGTTCGAGTAGATGAACCGCGCACCAGTGCCGACCGAGAGGTTCTCCGTCACCGGGTACCCGTAGCTCACGCCGAGCGCGAACTCGTACGACGAGAAGGTGCCGAGCTCGAAGCCCGTTTCATCCGTCGCCGTCTGCGTGCCGAGGTCGAAGTAGGTGAGGTGGCCGCCGAGCGTGCCGAGGTCGCCGAGGCCGTGTTTAGCGGAGAGGTGCTCGTAGCTCAGGTTGGCGCCCAGCGCGGGGAGCCACGGAGCGTGCGTAAACGAGACCTCGGTGCCGGTCTGGCCCGCGAGGCCGGCCGGGTTCCAGAACGGGGCGTACGCGTTGTCGGCCACGGCCACGCCCGTCATCCCCATGCCGGCGGCCCGGCTGTCGGGCTCGATCTGGAGGAAGGGGACGGCCGTGGTG
>JAAXJP010000465.1 GCA_012269805.1 Rubrivirga sp. | reverse complement strand
CCTCCGCGCTGGCATGATCGGCGGCGGCCCCGGCGCCTTTATCGGCGACGTCCACCGTCGCGCGATGCGGATGGACGGGCTCGCGACCCTCGTCGCCGGCTCGTTCTCGTCCGACCCCGACACGTCCCGGGCGTTCGCCGCGGAGCTCGGCGTCGAGCGGGCCTACGGCTCGTTCGAGGAGATGGCCGAGGCCGAGGCGGCGCGCGAGGACGGCATCGACGTGGTCTCGATCGTCACCCCGAACTGGCTCCACACGCCGGCCGCGATGGCCTTTATCGAGCGCGGCATCTCGGTCGTCTGCGACAAGCCCCTCGCGACGACGCTGGAAGACGCCGAGGCGCTCGTCCGGGCGGTCCACGAGCACGGCGTGACGTTCGCGCTCACGCACAACTACACGGGCTACCCCCTCGTCAAGCAGGCCCGGGCCCTCGTCGAGGCGGGCGAGCTGGGCGAGATCCGGAAGGTCGTCGCCGAGTACAGCCAGGGCTGGCTCGCGACGCCCGTCGAGCGCGAGGGGAGCAAGCAGGCCGCCTGGCGGACCGACCCCAAGAAGGCCGGCGCCGGCGCGCTCGGCGACATCGGCAGCCACGCCGAGAACCTCGCCATGTACGTCACCGGCCTCCACCTCGACCGCCTCTGCGCCGACGTCCGCACGTTCGTCGAGGGCCGCGCCGTCGACGACGACGCCAACATCCTCGTGCGGTACGAGGGCGGAGCCGGCGGCGTCATCCACTGCTCGCAGATCGCGGCCGGCCGCGAGAACGACCTCAGCCTGAGGGTCTCCGGCACGAAGGGCTCGCTGACGTGGAACCAGGAGACGCCGAACGAGCTGGTCTTCAACCCCCTCGAAGGCCAGGAGCGCGTCTACCGCCGCGGCCACGCCGACCTCTCGGACGCGGCCCGCCACGCGACGCGCCTCCCGCCAGGGCACCCGGAGGCGTTCAACGAGGCGTTCGCCAACGTCTACTCGAACGCGCTCCGCACGATCGCCGCGCGCGCGGCCGGCGAGGAGCCCGACCCGCTCGACCTCGACTTCCCGACCGTCGAGGACGGCGCCCGCGGCGTCCACTTTATCCTGACGGCGCTCGAGAGCGGCGAGCAGGAGGCGTGGGTCGACGCGAGCTACGAGCCGCCGTCGGCGGGGCACGGGGCATAAGGCATCAGGAAAGGGGCACGGCTCCTTTCCGCCTGTGAGACTCTCCGCCCCTTGCCTCTTGCCTCATCCCCCATGCGCCCCACCACCGTCGTCTTCGACCTCGGCGGGGTCCTCATCGACTGGGACCCGCGCTACGCGTACCGCCAGATGGGCGGGACGGAGGCCGAGATCGAGCACTTCTTGGAGCACGTCGCGACGTCCGGCTGGAACCACCAGTTCGACGCGGGCAAGCCGTTCGCGGAGGGCATCGCCGAGCGGAAAGAGCGCTTTCCCGACCACGCCGAGTGGATCGAGGCGTGGTGGAGCCGTTGGCCCGATATGCTGGGCGGCGCCATCGACGGGACGGTCCAGATCCTCCGCGAGTTGAGGGACGCCGGCACGCCGCTCTACGCGCTCACCAACTGGTCGGCGGAGACCTTCCCCATCGCTCGCGAGCGGTTCGACTTTTTGGACTGGTTCGACGGGATCGTCGTCTCCGGCGAGGTCGAGAAGGCCAAGCCCGACGCCGACATCTTCGCCCACCTCTCCGACGACTTCGGCATCGTCCCGGCCGAGGCTGTGTTCATCGACGACAGCGCGCCGAACGTCGCGACGGCCCGGCGGCTCGGCTTCCACGGGATTGACTTCACCACGCCCGCCGCGCTCCGCGCCGACCTCGCCCGCCTCGGCCTGCCGGTCGACCCACGGGTCGATGACGCCGAGGCGGCCTGACTCCCACTCTTCCCGCACCCTCATGTCCCGTCCCGTCACCCTCTTTACCGGCCAGTGGGCCGACATGCCCATCGCCGAGCTCGCGCCCAAGGCCGCGTCCTGGGGCTACGACGGCCTCGAGCTCGCTACCTGGGGCGACCACATGGACGTCCGTAAGGTGCTGGAGGAGGACGGCTATGCCGCGTCGCAGAAGAAGCTGCTGGCCGACAACGGGCTGAGCCTGTTCGCCATCTCGTGCCACCTCGTCGGGCAGGCCGTGGCCGACAAGATCATCGACGGCCGGCACAAGGCCATCGTGCCGCCGCACGTGTGGGGCGACGGCGAGCCCGAGGGCGTCCGCCAGCGCGCGGCCGAGGAGGTGATCCGGACGGCCGAGGCGGCGAACAAGCTGGGGCTGGACGTCGTGACCGGGTTCACGGGCTCGCCCATCTGGCACCTGTTCTACTCGTGGCCGCCGAACCTGCCCGAGGACATCGAGGCGGGCTTCCAAGAGACCGCCGAGCGGTGGACGCCGATCCTCGACCGCTTCCAGGAGCTCGGCGTCCGGTTCGCCCTGGAGGTCCACCCGAGCGAGATCGCGTTCGACGGGCCGAGCTGGGCGCGCGCGCTGGAGGCGATGGGCGGCCACCCCGCGTTCGGCGTCAACTTCGACCCGAGCCACTTCGGCTACCAGAACGCCGACTACGTCCGCTTTATCCGCGACCACGGCGACCGGATCTTCCACGTCCACATGAAGGACGTCTGGTGGTCCGACGTCCGCACCGAGGCGGGCACGCTCGGCGGGCACACCGACTTCGGCGACCCGCGCCGGAGCTGGGACTTCCGGAGCCTCGGGCGGGGGAAGATCAACTTCGAGGAGATCATCCGCGCGCTCAACGACGTGGGCTACGAGGGCCCGCTGTCGGTCGAGTGGGAGGACATGAAGATGGACCGCGAGCACGGCGCTGCCGAGGCGGCCGCGTTCGTCAAGCGCGTCGACTTCCCACCGTCCGACATCGTCTTCGACCAGCAGTTCTCGAAGGCCAGTGAGGGGTAGGCCCTGACGCCGGCCCTCGCCGTCTCCGCCGTACGTTCTCACGGGCACCTACCCGACCACTCCCACACGCACCCATGTCCGACTCCGTCTCCCGTCGTCGCTTTCTCGCCTCCGCCGGCGCCGTGCTCGGCGTCGGGCCGCTCCTCTCCGCGTGCGGCGGCGGCGACGTGACCGCCGCCTCGTGCGCGGGCTACGACCAACTCGATGCCGCGGCGCTCCAGCAGCGCCAGAGCCTCGAGTACGTCGACAACTCGCAGGTCCCGGGTCAGCGGTGCGACAACTGCCGGTTTTACAACCAGCCCGAGGGCGGCTCGCCGTGCGGCGGGTGCCAGCTGTTCCCGGGCCCGGTCGCGCCGGGCGGCTGGTGCCGCTCGTGGGTCGCGATGGCGGCGTAGCGCAGGCCGGTGGCTGAGCCGAGCGCCCGCTCCCGCGCCCGCGGCTGCCTCCTCGGCGGCGCCGTGGGCGACGCGCTCGGGGCCCCCGTCGAGTTCGTCCGCCACGCCCAGATCGTCGAGCGCTACGGGCCGGGCGGGCCAGGTGAGATCGGCGAGGCGTACGGCGTCCACGGCGCCGTCACGGACGACACGCAGATGACGCTGTGGACGGCCGAGGGCTGCCTGCGGGCCTACCACCGCGGCGCCACGAAGGGCATCGTGACCATCCCAGGCGTCGTGCTCCGGGCGTACCTCCGGTGGCTCGATACGCAGGAGGCGGGGCCACACGACGGGCCGGCCTTCTGGCAAACCGGCAAAAGCTGGCTCTTCGACGTCCCCGAGCTCCACGCGCGTCGGGCGCCGGGCACGACGTGCCTGCGGGCGCTCGAGGTCCGGCGGGCGAAGCAGCCGTTCCACAACGAGTCGAAGGGCTGCGGCGGCGTCATGCGCATGGCGCCGGTCGGGCTGCTGACGGACAAGACAGACCACGCGTTTCGGATCGGGTGCGATCTCGCGGAGCTGACGCACGGGCACGTCACCGGCTACGTCGCGGCCGGCGCGTTCGCGGTCGCGATCTGTCACTTGCGCGAGGGGGCGACGATCGCCGCGGCCGTCGACGAGGCCGCCGCCGCCGCGGCCCGCGTGACGGGCGGCGGCGAGACCGTGATGGCGCTCGACCGCGCCCGCCAGCTCGCGGCCTCGGACGCCGGCGAGGTCGAGGCCGTCCACGCGCTCGGGACCGTGACGCCGGGACAGGGGCCGGGCTGGGTGGCCGAGGAGGCCCTCGCCGTCGCCGCCCTCTGTGCGCTCCGCCACCCGACCGATGTCGAGCGAGCCCTCCGGATGGCCGTGACGCACGACGGCGACAGCGACTCGACCGGGTCGATCTGCGGCAACCTGATGGGCGCGGCCCTCGGCGTCGAGGCGATCCCAGAGCGTTGGCGGACGGAGGTCGAGTTGGTCGACGTGATCCTCCAGATCGCCGACGACCTCCACGACGCGCGAACCGTCACGATGAACTGGTTCAGCGGGCCGAGAGGGCCCGGGTGGTACGACCGCTACCCTCCCAGCTGAGGACCGGTCGGACCGTCGAGGCGGGCCGCCTCGGGCGGGACACGGGGGCGGCGAAGTCCTGGAAAGCGCCGAGTGGAAACGCTTTCACAAGTCGGGTACCTTCACGCAGTCTCCACCCAATGCCTCATGCCCGAGTTCGCCCTCACGCCCCTCGACATCTCGGCCGTCGTCCTCTACGCGCTCGTGATCTTCGGGATCGGGCTCTACTTCTCGCGGCGGACCGAGGACGGCGAGGACTACTTCCTCGCGGGCCGCTCGCTGACCTGGGGGCTCATCGGCATCAGCCTGCTCGCGAGCAACCTCTCGTCGAGCTCGATGATCGGGATGGCGGGCGAGGCCTACGGCGGGATCGGGCTGGCCGTGTTCAACTACGAGTGGATGGCGGCGATGGTGCTCGTCGTCTTCGTGCTTTTTTTTTTTAATTTTTAGGTGAGGAGCGTGATCTACACGATGCCCGAGTTCCTCGAGAAGCGGTTCGACGGGCGGAGCCGGGTGTACTTCTCGGCGATGAGCATCTTCCTGAGCGTCGTCGTCGACACGGCCGCCGCGCTCTTCGCGGGCGCGCTCGTCGTCGAGCTCCTCTACCCGGACTTCCCGCTCTGGGGCACGATGACGATCCTGGCGCTCGTGGCCGGGGCGTACACGATCGCGGGCGGGCTCAAGGCGGTCGTCTACACCGACGCCATCCAGGGGACGTTGCTGCTCGTCGGCGCGGGCGCGGTCTCGATCATGGCCTGGAACGCGATCGGCGGGTGGGAGGCGGTCACGGCCGTGACGCCGGCCGAGTCGCTCACGCTCGCCCAGTCGTTCGACATGGAGCCCGGCGTGCCGTGGTACCAGGAGAACGGGATGACGTGGCTCGGCCTGTTCACGGGCGTCTTCCTGCTCGGGTTCTATTTCTGGACCACCAACCAGTTCATGGTCCAGCGCGTGCTCGGGGCCAAGAACCTCGACCACGGCCGCTGGGGCGCCCTCTTCGGCGGCCTCCTCAAGATCCCGATCCTGTTCCTGATGGTGATGCCGGGGACGTTCGCGCGCGTCCTCTACCCCAACATCGAGCGGGCCGACCAGGTCTTCCCGACGCTCCTCTTCGACCTGCTGCCGGGCGGCTTCCGGGCGCTCGTGCTCACGGCCATGCTCGCCGCCATCATGTCGTCGGTCGACTCGACGCTCAACGCGGCCTCGACGCTCGTGACGATGGACTTTATCAAGCGGAGGCGGCCGGACACGTCGCCGAAGGCGCTCGTCCGCATCGGGCGGATCGTGACGTTCGCGTGCATGGTGTTCGCGATCGCGTGGAGCCCGGTCATCCTCGGGTTCGACACGCTGTGGAGCTACCTCCAGACGACGCTCGCGTACGTGGCCCCGCCGGCCCTCGCCCTCTTCATCCTCGGCGTCTTCTGGCAGCGCGCCACGGCGACGGGCGCGATCTCGGGGATGGTGGCCGGCCACCTGACGGCGCTCGCGTTCCTGATCCTCGGGCCCGTCTGGCAGGCCCAGACCGGCGACTACGCCGCGCCCATCTTCGGGATCAGCTTCCTCTACCTCGCGCCGATCCTGCTCGTCGTGGCGATGGGGGTCATGACCGTCGTCAGCCTGCGGACGCCGGCCCCGCCGCCCGAGAAGGTCGACGGGCTGACGTGGACGCCCGCGTTCTTCCGCGCCGAGAGCCGCGAGCTCGAGGGCGTCCCGTTCTACAAGAACTACCGCTGGCAGTCGGTCGGGCTCGTGGCTCTGACGGTCGTCGTGGTGAGCCTGTTCTGGTAAGGTGCCGGCGCGTGAGTCCGGGATCACCCGACCGGCCGGGCCGCAACCGCGCGCGCCGGCCGCCGTTGGCGTCGCCCCCCTCGGCGGCGCCGGTGACCTACCTCCAGTTCCACTTCGTCTTTACCCTCCCGGTCCTCGCGGCGCTCGCACTCCTGCAGGGGCGGACCCGCGAGCCGTGGTGGCCGCTCGCGCTCATCACCGGCATCGCGTTCGTCTACACGACGCCCTGGGACAACTTCCTCGTGGCCAACGAGGTGTGGACGTACCCCCCGGACCGCGTCTGGGCGACGATCGGCTACGTGCCGGTCGAGGAGTACGCCTTCTTCGTGATCGAGTCCGTGATCGTGGGGCTCGTCGTGCGTCTCCTCCAGGCGCGCTGGCCGGCCGAGCCGGCGGCCCCGAACAGGACGGCGCGCGTCGTGGGGGCGGCCGTGTTCGCGGCGCTGTCGCTGCTGGGCGTGGCGTGCGTGGTGGACGGCGGCCACTGGCTCTACCTCGGGCTGATCGCGGCCTGGGCCTTTCCGATCCTCGCGCTCATGTGGGGGCTGGGTGGGCACCTGATCTGGGCGCGGCGGCGGCTCGTGGCGTGGGCCGTGATCCCGACGGCGCTCTACCTCTGCCTCGCCGACCGGGTGGCCATCGGGCTCGGGATCTGGAACATCACCGACGCGACGCGGACGGGGTGGGAGGTGGCTGGGCTCCCGTTCGAGGAGGGCCTGTTCTTTTTCGTGACGGCCCAGCTCGTGGCGCAGGGGCTCGTGAT
>JAAXJP010000288.1 GCA_012269805.1 Rubrivirga sp. | reverse complement strand
TCCTGGAGGACGAGCACGGCCAGATCGTCGTGGCGGCCATGGGCACCTACGGCGCCCCGATCCACACGTTCGTCGAGCGGAAGGACTACGACGGCCTGTTCATGCCGGGCTTCGAGGCCTACGACAACCCCTACTGGAAGCCGGAGCCCGTCGGCCTGAAGTACGTCGACCACTGCGTGGGCAACGTCCACCTCGGCGACATGGACAAGTACGTCCAGTACTACTCGGACGTCATGGGCTTCCGGAACCTCCTCTCGTTCTCGGACAAGGACATTCAGACGGAGTACTCGTCGCTGATGTCGAAGGTGATGTCGAACGGGAACGAGCGGATCAAATTCCCGATCAACGAGCCGGCCCAGGGCAAGCGGAAAAGCCAGATCGACGAGTACCTCGAGTTCTACGACGGCGCCGGCGTCCAGCACGTCGCCATGGCGACCGACGACATCCTCGACACCGTCACGAAGCTCCGGAGCCGCGGCGTCGAGTTCCTGACCGTCCCGACGACCTACTACGACGCGCTCCAGGGCCGCGTCGGGAAGATCGACGAGCCGGTCGACGAGCTGGCCGAGCTCGGCATCCTCGTCGACCGCGATCCGGACGGGTACCTCCTGCAGATCTTTACCAAGCCCGTCGAGGACCGCCCAACCGTGTTCTACGAGATCATCCAGCGCAAGGGCGCCCGGACGTTCGGCGAGGGCAACTTCAAGGCGCTCTTCGAGGCCATCGAGCGCGAGCAGGAGCGGCGGGGGAACCTCTGAGGCGAGAGGGATGGGGCACGGAGCGCGAGGCCCCGCCCCATCTCCCGCGCCCTTGCCCCTTACCCCTTACCCACCATGAGCTACTACGTCCGCCTCGGGAACGTCCCGCCCAAGCGCCACACCCAGTTCCGCCGGCCCGACGGGGCCCTCTACACCGAGGAGGTCCTCGGCGAGGAGGGCTTCTCGGGGACGGCGTCGATCGCCTACCACATCCACCCGCCGACGCTGGTCGACAGCGTCGGCGAGCCCGAGCCCTTCGGGCCGGAGTACGTCGACGAGGCGTTCCTCCGGCACCGCCACTTTGAGGGGCCGAAGGTCGAGCCCGGCGGCGACTGGTGGAGCGGGCGCCGCTACATCATGGGCAATTCGGACGTCGACCTCGCCCTCTGCGCGCCGACCGAGTCGATGCCCGAGGACGTGTTCTACAAGAACGCGACGCACGACGAGCTGATCTACGTCCACGACGGCGAGGGCCGGCTGGAGTCGGTCCTCGGCACCGTCGAGTTCCGGCAAGGCGACTACGTCCACGTCCCCAGGACGCTCACGCACCGGTGGGTCTTCACCGGCGACACGCAGCCGCGGCTCCTCATCATCGAGGCGCCGACCGAGTTCCGCCCGCCCAAGCGGTACCGGAACGACATGGGCCAGCTGTTGGAGCACAGCCCGTACTCCGAGCGCGACTTCCGGCCGCCGACGGAGCTGAACCCGATCGACCAGGAAGGCCGGTTCACGGTCAAGATCAAGAAGCACGGGCGGCTCTTCCCGTTCGTCTACCGCTACCACCCGTTCGACGTGGTCGGGTGGGACGGGCACCTCTACCCGTACGCGTTCTCGATCCACGACTTCGAGCCGATCACGGGCCGGATCCACCAGCCGCCGCCGGTCCACCAGACGTTCGAGGCCCGCGGGTTCGTCGTGTGCTCGTTCGTCCCGCGCCTGTTCGACTACCACCCGGACGCGATCCCGGCGCCGTACAACCACTCGAACATCGACTCCGACGAGGTCCTGTACTACGCCGAGGGCGACTTCATGTCGCGCAAGGGGATCGGGCGCGGCAGCTTCACGCTCCACCCCGGCGGGATCCCGCACGGCCCGCACCCGGGCACGACCGAGGCGAGCATCGGCGCGAAGGAGACGCACGAGCTGGCCGTCATGGTCGACACGTTCGCCCCGCTCAAGCTGACGCAGACGGCGCTCGACATCGAGCAGGACGACTACATCTTGTCCTGGCAACCGGAGAAGCACGACCACCCGCTGCCCGACGCCGCGCCGATCCCGCCGGACGCCGACCTCGGCGGCGACGGCCAGCTGGGGCAGGGGCCGGCCATCGACGCCGCCCGCGGCTGACGGACTCGCCCCGCCTCGGTGCCGAGGCGGACCGACTCGCGCCCCGCCGGCTCGTTGCTGGCGGGGCGTTCTCGTACGTGACGCCTCCCTCGTACGTGAAGCCTCCGGACAGGGGGCACCCGAGCGGCCAGGGCCCGTGGGACCGGGGCACCTCTCCCCTCCCCCATGACCATTCTCGTTGCAGGCGCCCACGGCGACGTCGGCCAGCACCTCGTTCATCTCCTCGCCCGCGCCGGGCACACCGTCCGCGGCATGATCCGGGACGACGGGCAGGCCGACCTGATCCGCCGGCTCGGGGCCGAGCCCGTCGTCGCCGACCTCACCGGCGACGTGTCCGAGGTGCCGGCCGGCGCCGACGCCGTCGTGTTTGCGGCAGGATCGAGCGGTGAGGACGTCGAGGGCGTCGACCGGGACGGGGCGATTGCGCTCATCGACGCGACCGAGGACCAGGGCGTCGACCGGTTCGTGATGCTGAGCGCGATCGGGGCGGACGACCCGGAGGCGGCCGACCAGCTCCAGGACTACCTCCGCGCCAAGCAAGCGGCCGACGCGCACCTCGAGGACAGCGACCTCGTCTACACGACCCTTCGCCCGACCACGCTCACGAACGGCGCCGGCACCGGAACGGCCTCCTTCGACACGTCGCTCGACTTCGACGAGCACCCGCGGACGGTCGCCCGGCAGGACGTGGCGCTCGCCCTCGCCGCGACCCTCACCATCTCGGAGACGCAGGACCGCGTGATCGAAATGACGGGCGGGTCGACCCCGATCCGCGAGGGGCTCGCGACGGTCTGACCGCCGCCAAGCGTACTCGGCCCACCCTCGTTGGTGCCCCGCCAGCCCCCAGCCGGCGGGGCGCTGCGGCGCCGTCTCGACATCGCCACCGCGCAGCCCCGACTCAGCGGGACGCTCGACCGGTTCGGCGGCCTCCTCCAGGCAACTTCACGAGCGGGACGGCGCTCCTCAGCGTCCGGATCAGCTACGCCCCACCGAAGACCTCCGGCTGACCGCGGGGCGGTATAGGGCGCCGTTCTCGGGCGAGCAGTTCATCGCGGCGGCCAACATCGACTTCGTCAACCGCCCGCGCGTCGTGAGCGCCCTCGCCCCCGGCCGGCTGGTCCGCCTCGGCGCCGGGGCGGGCCGACTCCAAACGAGAGGGGCAGGCGCCACCGACGGCGCCTGCCCCTCTGCATGGTGTCTCGTTTGAGGCTAGGAGGTGCCGGCCGAGCCCGTGCCCGACGAGCCGGACGTCCCACTCATGTCGACGACGGTATCCGGTAGGTCCGACGTGCTCGGGGGCTTGGTCGTCCCCGGGCCGCCGCTCGATGTCGAGAGGTCGACCGAGGAGCCCGTCGACGCGTCCGAGCCCGACGACGTCGAGGATCCGGGGGTCTTCCGATCCGCCTCGGCCTTGGCCGTGTCGGAGACGCGGTCGGCGCGGGACTGGGCCTTATCGCCCACCTCCTTCGCCTCCGACTCGGCCTCCTTGCCGACCGCCTTCGCTTTGTCAGCCGCCTGATCGGCGACGTCCTGCGCGGCGCTCGTCACGCGTTCGCCGGCGTCTCGCGCCGCCGACGTCAGCCGCTGGCGAGCGGCCTCCGCGGGGTCGCCGAGCGCGCGGTGCTCCGCGTCCGTCTCGGGCACGGAGAGGCCGACGAGCGCGCCCGCGGCGAGGGCCACGGCCCCGACGGCGAGCGGGTTCTGCTGCATCTGCCGGTCGAGCCACGATTCTGCCCGGCGCTCGTAGCGCTGGAGCTGCCGGCCGGCCCCGCGGGCCCGATCTCCGACGGCACCGGAGGCGTCGCTCGTGGCGCTCCCAGCCCGGTCGGTCGCCGATGAGGCCTTGTCTCCGAGCGTCGAGGCCGCGTCCTTCACCGCGTCCGCGGCGTGGGAGGCCTTGTCTTTGGCGGCGTCGACGGCGTCCGTCGCCTTGTCCTTTGCGGTGTCGAGCATCGACTCGTCGTCGCCGTAAGCGTCGCCGGAGTAGGCTCGGCCGTACCCACGGTCGTACCCGCGACCATAGCGGTCCTCGCCGTACCGCCCCTGGAGACGCGGGGCGTAGTACGGGTCGCCCGTGGCGAGGTACCGCTCGCGCCGGTACCGATCGGTCTCGGACTCGCCGATCTTCGAGAGGAACCACGCGACCGACAGCCCGACGGCCATGGCCGGGACCGGGTTGTCCTTGATCGTGTCGAGCACGGAGCTCGACTTGACCTGATCGAGCATCGACGCGCCCGCGTCTCGGGCCGACGCGGTCAGGTGGTCCTTCGCCTCGTCGATCAGGTGCGACGGGTCGAGCTTGGCCCCGATCGCGCCGATCGTCTCGTCGAGCTCCGCGCGGGTCTCGCGGATGTCGTCCGCGATGGCCTGGGGGTTGTCCGAAGTACGGGTCGAATCGACGGGTGGGTTGGTTGGGGTGCCCGTCACCGGGTCTCTTCCTTGATCCATTGTTTGTCCTCTTTCAGGGTTTGGGTAGTCGTGTCGAGCGGGGCGGACAGCGCCTTGAGGTGGTCGCGCCCCTTCTTGAGCATGAAGGCGCCGACGAGCGCGACGGCCAGCCCGGCGAGCGTGATGCCGAGCCAGATGAGGCCGCCATCGTCGTCGAATAGGAGACCGAGGCCCCAGCCGAGGCCGATCACGAGCGCGATGAGGCCGGTGTAGGCCACGGCACCGCCGGCGGCGGCTTCGCCGACGCCCTTCGCGGCCTCGCGGATCTCCTCGCGGGCCTCGGCCTTCGCCAGCCGGACCTCCTGCTTGACGAGCGTCGTCGTCTCCGCAGAGAGCTCCGAGAGGAGGTCGGACAGCGAGCGGTCCGCGGGCGCGGGCTGGCGGTCGCCCTCGACGAGCGCGACCGAGTCAGGCGGGACCTCGGGAGTGGGTGTTCGGGAATCGGCCATGGTCTATGGGGTCTCGTCGTCGGCCGTACGGGAGGACAGAGCGGCGCCAGACCCTCCGGCTGCGGAGCCGGACGCCGTGCCGAGAGCGAGCGAGGAGCCGGTCCCGCCCGTGCCCGAGCCCATCGTACCGGGCGTGGCCGCCGCAGCGCTCGAGCCCGACCCCGCCGTCGGGGAAGGCGATGCGCTCGTGCCGCCCGAGACAGCCGAGCCCGTCGTGCCCGCCGTTCGCGTGGGATAGGGCCGCCCGGCGGGGGTGCCCGCTGCGCCGAGGCCGCCATACTGGCGGGTCTCGCCAGCGGCGGGGGTGGCTGACCGAGACGCCCGATCAGAACCCGCCTCGTCCCGGTCGGCCTTGAGGAAGCGGGCGCCGAAGATGCCGAGGAGGAACGCGCCGCCCACGAAGAGGGCCGGCTCGCGACGGGCGAACCGCTCGGCCTCGTCCAGGATCTCGCCGACGCTCCGGTCTCGGATCGCGGACGTGAAGCCCTCGACCTGGCGGGCGGCCTGGTCGGCGTAGCGGGCGAAGGCGTCGTGGTCGTGGTCGCGGAGAGAGTCAGACGTGTCGTGGAGGACGTCGGCGGCGTCGTCGAGCACGTCGGTCGCCTGGCGCTTGCCGGACGCCGCGGCGCTCTCGGCGCGGTCCGCGGCGTCGTCGGCGAGGGCCTTCGCCCTGTCGGTGGCCGTGTCGGCCACGTCCTTCGCGGCGCTCTTGGCGCTGACGGCCACGTCGGAGGCCGCGGACTTGGCGTCGGTGGCCGTCTTGGACGCCTCGCGCTTGGCGTGCTCAGCCGTGGACTCGGTCGGCGGGGAGGTTGTGTCAGCCATTGGAGAGGGAAATGAGAGAGGGTTTCGTTTCACCGGAGCCGCAGTCCAGCCGTTCCGTGGGGGCGCCCCCAACTGGGCGTAGGGGATCGTCCCCGATCGGGGGTGGGGCCACCGTCGCCCCCCTTGTAGAGACGGGCCCGCCCACTCAGCCTCCCGCTAGCTTGGCAGACCATTCAGGTAGCCTTGCCCACCCATGCCCTCCGACACGTTCCCCTTCGGCCAGCCCGTCGCGTGGCAGCCCTCGCCCGAGCACGTCGCCGGCACGAACCTCGCACGGCTCTGGACCCACCTCGGACTCGACGGCTACGCCGCACTCGAGCGGTGGGCGCTCGACGACGTCGGCCGGTTCTGGGACCTCGTGATGGAGGACCTCGGCATCGAGTTCAGCCGCCCGTACACCGAGGTGCTCGATCCCTCGGATGGCATCGAGCGGCCGCGCTGGTGTGTCGACGGGCGGATGAACGTGGTTCACAACTGCCTGGATCGATGGGCCGGGACGGAGACGTGGGAGCGCGACGCGGTCCGGTACGAGTCGGAGGAAGGGGCGACGCGGGCGCTGACGTACCGCGAGCTCCACGCCGAGGTCGAGGCGTGCGCGGCCGGGCTCCGGGCCCACGGCCTCGGCGCGGGCGACGCCGTCGGGCTGTACCTCCCGATGACGCCCGAGATCGTCGTCGCCTTCCTCGCCGTCGCCCGGATCGGCGGGGTCGTCTTGCCCCTCTTTTCCGGCTACGGCGCCGAGGCCGTTGCGACGCGCCTCGCCGACGGGAACGCCCAGGCGCTCGTCGTCGCCGACGGGGCCCCGCGGCGCGGCCGGGCTGTCCCCATGAAGACGACGGCCGACGAGGCCCTGGCACAGGTCCCGAGCGTCCGCCACGTCTTCGTGGTCAACCGGATGGGCGACGACTTGATCGGGACGCCGCGCGCGGGAGGGCGCGACGTGCCGTGGGGCCACCTTCTCGAGGTCGGCCGCCAGTCGTCGGCGACGGGCTGCGCGGACACGGCGGCCGAGGACCCGTGCCTCCTCATCTACACGTCCGGCACGACCGGCACCCCGAAGGGGGCCGTCCACACACACTGCGGGTTCCCGATCAAGGCCGCGCAGGACATGCGCCACCCGATGGACGTCCGCCCCGGCGACGTGGTCTGGTGGATGAGCGACATGGGCTGGATGA
>JAAXJP010000174.1:4120-7026 GCA_012269805.1 Rubrivirga sp. | reverse complement strand
ACATGACGAAGGACCGCGCCGGCGAGAAGGGCGAGGGCATGTCGTTCGCCTCGACGCGCGAGGTGCGGCAGGCGTTCGACCAGGGCAAGGTGGCCCTCCACGCCCGGATCAAGCTCAAGCTCAACGAGCCGACCTTCGACGGGGCGCACGAGGCGGGCGAGACGATCGACACGGCCGTCGGCCGGGCGCTCTTCAACGACATCGTGCCGGCCGGCGTCGGGTACATCGACCAGGTCCTGACCAAGAAGAACCTCCGCAACATCATCGGCGGCGTCTTCAAGGCGACCGACTTCCCGCGCACGGCCACGTTCCTCGACGAGATCAAGGACCTCGGCTTCGGCCAGGCCATGCTCGGCGGCCTCAGCTTCTCCCTCGCCGACATCGTCGTGCCGGACGCCAAGCAGACCCTGCTGGCCGAGGCCGAGGACCGGGTCGAGGAGATCCGCTCGAACTACGAGATGGGCTTCATCACCGAGGCCGAGCGGTACAACCAGGTCATCGACGTCTGGACCTCGACGAACAACGAGATCTCGGACGTCCTCTACAACGCGCTCCAGGAGGACCAGGAGGGCTTCAACGCCATCTACATGATGGCCGACTCGGGGGCCCGAGGCAGCCGCGAGCAGATCCGCCAGCTCGGCGGGATGCGCGGGCTCATGGCCAAGCCGCAGAAGAGCCAGGCCGGCTCGGCGGGGGCCATCATCGAGAACCCGATCAAGTCCAACTTCAAGGAGGGCCTCTCGGTCGCCGAGTACTTCATCTCGACGCACGGCGCTCGGAAGGGCCTCGCCGACACGGCCCTCAAGACGGCCGACGCCGGCTACCTCACGCGCCGCCTCGTCGACGTGAGCCAGGACGTCTCGATCACGCAGCACGACTGCGGCACGCTCCGCGGCGTGCGGATGGAGGCGCTCAAGGACAACGAGGACATCGTCGAGTCGCTCCGCGACCGGATCGTGGGCCGCGTGTCGGTCCACGACGTCCGCGACCCCGAGTCCGAGGAGGTCATCGTCCGTCGCGACGAGCAGATCTCGGAGGAGATCGCCGACCGGATCGAGACGACCTCGATCGAGACGGTCGAGATCCGGTCGGTGCTCGCCTGCGAGGCGGAGCGCGGCGTGTGCGCCCTGTGCTACGGGCGCGACCTCGCCAACGGCCGCCTCGTGCAGACGGGCGAGGCCGTCGGCGTCATCGCGGCGCAGTCGATCGGCGAGCCGGGCACGCAGCTCACGCTCCGGACCTTCCACATCGGCGGCACGGCCTCGCGCATCGCGGCCGAGTCGACGATCCAGACGAAGTTCGCCGGGAAGGTGGCCTTCGAGAACCTCCGGACGGTCAGCGACGAGACGGGGGAGACGGCCCGCACGGTCGCCCTCGGGCGTTCGGGCGAGGTCCGCGTGCTCGACGAGGACGGCCGCCAGCGGATCAGCTACACGATTCCCTACGGCGCCGAGGTCTCCGTCACGGAGGGCCAGGCCGTCGAGAAGGGCGACGTGATCGCGAGCTGGGACCCGTACAACTCGGTCATCATCGCCGAGACCGGCGGCACGGTCCGCTTCCAGGACATCATCGAGGGGACGACCTACCGCGAGGAGTCGGACGAGCAGACCGGCTTCCGCGAGAAGGTCATCACCGAGACGCGCGAGCGCTCCTTGACCCCGGCGCTCGTCGTCGAGGGCGAGGGCGGCCGCGAGTACACGATGCCGGTCCGGGCCCGCCTCCAAGTGGACCAGGGCGACGAGATCGCCGCCGGCACGATCCTCGCCAAGCTCCCGCGTCAGTCGGCCGGCACCCGCGACATCACGGGCGGCCTCCCGCGCGTGATCGAGCTGTTCGAGGCTCGCTCGCCGAGCGACCCGGCCGTCGTGTCGGAGATCGACGGCGTGGTGAGCTTCGGCGGTCGGAAGCGCGGCTCGCAGGAGGTCATCGTGACGAGCCGCGACGGGTTGACGGAGAAGACGTACCTCGTCTCGCTCTCGAAGCACCTCCTCGTCCACGAGAACGACTTCGTGCGGGCCGGCGAGGCGCTCTCCGACGGGCAGATCTCGCCTCAGGACATCCTCTCGATCCTCGGGCCCACGGCCGTCCAGGAGTACCTCGTCAACGAGGTCCAGGAGGTCTACCGGCTCCAGGGCGTCGGCATCAACGACAAGCACATCGAGGTCGTCGTCCGGCAGATGATGCAGAAGGTCCGGATCACGGACCCGGGCGACACGCCGTTCCTCGAGGACGACCTCGTCGACCGGCTCCAGCTCGAGAAGGTCAACGACGCGCTCTACGACAACTTCGTCGTGGTCGACGCGGGCGAGTCCGAGCTCCAGATCGGCCAGACCATCACGCGCCGTCAGCTCCGCGACGCCAACTCGGCGATGAAGCGGGAGGACAAGCGCGAGGTCGAGGTCCGCGACGCGGAGCTCGCGGTCGCCGAGCCGGTGCTCCTGGGGATCACCCAGGCCGCGCTCAAGACCGACTCGTACCTGTCGGCCGCGTCGTTCCAGGAGACCACGAAGGTCCTCACCGAGGCCGCCATCGCGGCCAAGGTCGACGGCCTCCTTGGGCTCAAGGAGAACGTGCTCGTCGGGCACCTCGTCCCGGCCGGCACCGGGCTCCGCGACTACGCCGACATCGTCGTCGGGAGCCGCCAGGAGCTCGAGGCGCTCCAGGCCACGCAGGACGCGCTCGACCGCGGTCTCGCGGCTGGCGAGGGCGACCTCCTCGGCGCCCCGGCCTCCCCGGCCGCCGACGACGAGACGCTCGCCGAGATCAACCGCCGCCTCGGGTAGCCCCGC
The DNA here is from genome assembly GCA_012269805.1 of Rubrivirga sp. Taxonomy (GTDB): domain Bacteria; phylum Bacteroidota; class Rhodothermia; order Rhodothermales; family Rubricoccaceae; genus Rubrivirga. The sequence goes on along the minus strand of JAAXJP010000174.1, from coordinate 4,237 downwards.
CTCGGGCGCCTTCGGCACGTAACGACCGGGACGCCCCGGCTGCCTTCGCGGCGGCCGGGGCGTCGTGCGTCGGTCCGCCTCGGTCGTCCCGCGTGGCGGGAACGCCCCGAACGATAC
>JAAXJP010000174.1:0-4110 GCA_012269805.1 Rubrivirga sp. | reverse complement strand
CGCCCGCCCAGACCACCCGCCCCCTCGGCCACCCCCGCCGCCGGCGCCTTCCGCACGAACCGCCCGTGCCGCCCCGGCGGCCTTCGCGGCGGCCGGGGCGTCGTGCGTTTGCCGAGGCGGGCGGGGCTACGCGCCGCGGCCGGTCTCGGCCTGGAGCGCGTCGATGGTCTCGGACGCCTCGGCCTTGGTCAGCCCGTCGTACTGATCGGGGTCGTCGCCGGCCTCCTGGGCGAGCGTATGGAGGTAAGAGCGCTGAGCGCCGGTCATCGGCTCGTCGCCCGTGGTCCAGTTCTCGGGAGCCTTCTGGGCGTTGCCGGCGTCGGTCTGGTCGTGAGGGGTGGACATCGTTGGGTACGTAGTGAGCCTACAACGTCGCCCCGCCCGGTGTCGACGGTCTGTCGGTCGGAGCCTCCCCGACGCCTCGATCGGGCGGTCCCCCGAGGGGGGCTGGGTGACGGGGGCTTGAGGGCCGTAAGTTGACTTCTCACGATCGAGAGTAGAGAGTGTCCACCTCGACCACAGTGGCCACCGGTTCTCCTTTCGAAGTCATCGAGCCCCCATTCGGCTCCCACCGCGGTGACACCGATCGACCCCTCCGACTCCCACGGCCCCTGGTACGACCCACGCCGTCGCCTTCCCCGACGAGGGCAAGCCGTGCGGATCCTGACGACGCGCGGCGTCCTGCATGAGGCCGAGTTCGCCGTCGCGTACACGGACTCGTGGCCAGACGGGGTGTCCTGGCGACTGGGGCGGGACGGCCGCTCTCTCCCACTCCATGACGCGGAGCGATGGACGCCGAACCTCAAGGCTGAACTTCCGGCTCTGAAGCCGGCCCTGGACGCCCCGGCGGGGGCGTCCCCGCCGGCACCCGTCGGGCCGCCGGCTATCGCCCTCGAGCTCCAGGACGAGGTCGCCGAGACGGGCCAGGTGCTCGCCCGCGTGCCGAGCCAGTACCTCGACTGGTCGCCGCACCCCAACGTCCCGACGCTCCGAACGCTCGGCTGCCGCGTCGTCCGCGTCGTCGCGCGGATCGGGTGGATCCTCGACTTGAACGAGATCGAACTCGCCTTCGAGCCCGACCTCCCCGTGCTCTCGACGCTCGACGAGATCGTAGCGACCTACCGGGCCAACGAGGCCGTCGCCCGCGGCCTCGCCGCCACGATCGACGGCGAGGCGCTCCGCGCGCCGTGGCGGCTCGAGCGCAACGGGGCCCCGGTCGCGGAGACGACCCGGGGGGAAGCGCTCCGCCGGTTCGGGCTGCGCCCGGTCGTCCACCACCGGGCCGAGATCACGCTCATGCTGGCGGCCGTCGGAGTGGAAACGCCGGACCCGAGCCGTCCATGGCCATTCCAAGACGTGGCTCCGCCGCCGGCCCCGTGGACGGGGTTGGGGTGAGGTTTGTGCGGCCGGAATCGTCGCCGTACACCGCCGCGGCCTGCCGGTACATCGTCGCGTGGAGGTCGGCCGTCTGGCGGGCGAGCGTCTTCGGAGCCTGGCCGGGCGCGCGGCGCGCGGCGTATCCCCCCGAGAGGAGCAGGCAGAGCGGGACCCCGGCGTCGCGGACCGTCTCACAGACGAACCGGTCGCGTGCGGCCAGCCCGGCGCGCGTGAGCGCCAGCCGTCCGAACCGGTCGTCCGCGACGACGTCGACGCCGCCGAGGTAGACCACGAGGTCGGGGTCGGCCTCGGCGAGCACCTCGGGCAGGAGGGGGGAGAGCGTGGCGAGGTAGGCGTCGTCGCCGGTCCCGTCGGGGAGCCCGACGTCCCGAGTGGAGGGGGGCTTCCGGAACGGGTAGTTGTTGGCGCCGTGGACGGAGACCGTGTAGACGCCGCCGGCCGGCCACGCGCGGTCGCCGCCGAACACGTGGGCCGTCCCGTTCCCCTGGTGGACGTCGAGGTCGAGCACGAGCGCCCGCCGGAGCCACCCGGACCGCTGGAGCACGCGGAGCGCGACGGCCACGTCGTTGAGCACGCAGAACCCCTCGCCGTGGTCGGGCATCGCGTGGTGCGTCCCGCCCGCGAGGTTGCCCGCGACGCCGTCGAGGAGCGCCATCGTCATCGCGTTGATCGTGCCCTGGACGGCCCGCCGGCTCCGGGTCACGAGCGCCTCGCTCCAGGGGAGGCCCATCCGGCGCTCCTCCTGCCGCGTGAGCGTCCCCGTCGCGAGCGCGTCGAGGTACCGCGTCGTGTGGACGAGGAGGAGGTCGCCCCAGTCCGCCTCGCGGGGGGCGACGACGCCCTCCGGCCGGATCACGCCCTCGGCGATCAGGAGGTCGTGGAGGGCCGAGAACTTGGCCATCGGGAACGCGTGCCGCGGGGGGAGCGGCACGACGTAGCCCGGGTGGTACGAGACGCGCATCGGGGCGGGGGGAGACGCCCCGCGGACGCGCGCGGCCCGCCCCGCGATCCGCCGCTACTGCGCCTCGGTCTCCTCGCGGGGGGGCGCGACGAGGTCGCCCATCGCCTGCTCCAGCGAGAGGCCCGTCCGGCGGGCGGCGATAAACTGGTCGAACGGCGTCGTCTCGTAGGCCTCCTCACGGACGTACTGGAGCGCGTACAGGAACGTCTCGGGGTCCGTGTAGCCCGGCAGCTTCGTGATGAGCGACCCGTCGGTGTCGACGAACACGTTCGACGGCGTGCCCGAGATGCCCATGGCCCCGCCGAGCTCGCGGCCGGTCACGCGCGCGTCGAAAAACTGGAGCGAGTCCGCGCCCTCAATGTCGAGGCGGACCGGGGCGTAGTTCTCGGCGAGGTACGCCTGGACCGCGTCGTCGGTGAACACGTCGGCGTCGAACCGGGCGCAGTAGCCGCACCACGCGGCGTAGCCGTAGACGAGGACGATCTTGTCCTCGCCTTGAGCCGTCGCGATGGCGTCCTCCATCGTGAGCCAGTCGGGCGCGTCCTCGGGGACGATGGACGCGTCGACCTGCGCCTGCCCGGCGAGCGGGAGCGCGAGGGCGAGCGCGAGGAGGGCGGAACGGATCATGGGGCGGGGAGGAGGCGGTCGAGGAGAGCGCGGAACGTCCGTCGGCCCTCGTTCCATGTGTAGGGCGCGAGCGCGGCGGGCGCGGCAGCGGCCCACCGGGCGCGGCGGTCGGGGTCGAGGGCCCGGCGGAGCGCGTCGGCGACGGCCCCCGGATCGGAGGGGTCGGCGAGGACGCCGACGCCGCGGTCGCCGACGGCCCGGATCTCGGGGAGCGGGCTGGCGAGGACCGGGACGCCGGCCGCAAGGTACTCGAACAGCTTGTTGGGGAGGCTCAGGCGGAGGCTCTCCGTGAGAGGTTCGATGAGGCACGCGCCGAGGTCGGCGCCCGGCGTGAGGGCCGCCAGCCGGTCGGGCGGGACGAACGGGTGGACGACGAGCCGGTCGCCGAGGTCCTTACCCCGCCGGCGGATCTGGCTCTCCAGCGCGCCCTCCCCGATCAGCACCAAGCGGGCGCGTTCGACGGCTCGGACCGCCTCGACGAGGGTGCCGAGGCCGCGGCCCTCCCGGAACAGCCCTTGGTACAGCACCAGCAACCGGCCGTCGTCGGGGAGCGTCAGCGCGCGGCGGAGCGCGTCGCGATCGGGCTCGCTGGCCGTGCCCACGGCCGTGCCCACCTCGGGCGCGTTGTAGAGGACCGTCGGCCGCTCGATGCCGTACCGATCCCGGAGCCGGTCGGCGATGGCGTCTCCCACCGTCAGGACGGCGTCGGCGCGTCCGATGAAGCGGCGTTCGACGGCGGCCCACACGGTGCTCACATGCGGGCGTCCGTGGGCCGAGTCGAGCGCGGTGTAGAGCTCCCGGCTGTCGTAGACAAGGCGTGCGCCGTGGCGCCGAGCGGCCGCGGCGAGGGCGGGCAACGTGTAGAGGTCGCTGGCGAGGTAGAGGCCGGCCGGGCGCGAGCGAGCGGCCTCCCGTACGGCCCGGTGCGCCCGCCAGAACGCGAGCGGCCCACCCCCGGGAGGGACGTCGAGGACGGCGAGCGTGGTGCTGCTCGGGAGAACGTCCGGCGCACGAGGCGCGGCCGTCTGTAGGACGACGACGGGGATGTCCGCCTCGGCGAACACGCGGAGTTGGCGGAGGGCGCGCGAGGACCCCGTCGCGTCGCCGAGGAGGGCGAACAGGGG
>JAAXJP010000714.1 GCA_012269805.1 Rubrivirga sp. | reverse complement strand
GCGTGCGGTGGGACCTGTCGAGGCGGCCGGTTAGACCGACGCCTCCTCGGGGACGACCTTGATCTTGACCTCGGCCGTGATCTCCGGGTGGACCCGGACGGTCGCCGGGTAGACGCCCGTCGTCCGGATGTCCTCCGAGATCGTGATTTTGCGGCGGTCGACCTCGAGGCCCTTCGCCTTGAGCTCGTCGGCGACCTGCTGGTTCGTGATCGAGCCGAAGATCCGGTTCTCCTCGCCCGTCTGGACGGGGATGAGGATCTCGGTGTCGTTGAGCTTGGCGGCCAGCTTCTCGGCGGTCTCGCGGGCCGCCTCGATCTTGTGCGCGGCCTGCTTCCGCTCTTCGGCGTAGCGCTTGAGCGAGGACGGCGTGGCGATGACGGCCAGCTGGCGCGGGATGAGGTAGTTCCGCCCGTAGCCGGGCTTCACGTCGACGACGTCGCCCTTGATGCCGAGCGTGTCGTGGTCCTCGGTGAGGATGACTTTCATATCGGTAGTCGGTGGTCGGTGGTCGGTCGGTGGGGGCGGCCGGCACGTGGCCGGGGCCGGCCCCCGCGGGCCGAGCCTACTTGACGTTGTCGGCGGCGAACGGGAGGAGGGCGACCTGACGGGCCCGCTTGATGGCCGTCGTCAGCTGGCGCTGGTACTTGGCCGAGACGCCGGTCATCCGGCGCGGGAGCATCTTGCCCTGCTCGTTGACGAACCGCTTGAGCGTCTCGACGTCCTTGTAGTCGATGTACTCGACGCCGGCCTCCTTGAAGGGGCAGCGCATCTTCGTGCTCTGCGCGCCGGGCGCTGCGATCCGCTGGAGGTCCTCCGGGTTGGAGGCCGCGACGAGGCGCCGGGCCACGTCGGGCGCGACGGCGCGCGGGGCGGGCTCGGAGCCCATCTGCTGGGCCGCCTGCTCGACGGCCGTCGGGGCGTCGGCGGAGGTGGGCACCTCGGCGCTCTCGAGCGCGGCGCCGACGTTGGTCTCCTCGATCTTGGTGACCTCGGGGCCGTCGCCGTCCGCGGCGTCGTTACCCGAGTTGGAGTTGACTGCGTCGTCTCCTGCGGAGTTCTGGACTTCTGCCATCGTGTTGGGGGTCTCGGGTTAGGCGCGCGGGGTCGGCGGCGCGATCTTCGGGAGGTCCTGGCCCGAGCGTTGGGCCTGGTAGTGCCGCTCCATCTTGGCGTCGTAGCGGAGGACGAGGTGGCGCATGATGTCGTCGTTGATGATCAGCGCGCGCTCGATCTTGACGAGGCCGTCGTTCTTGCCGACCGGGAGGCGGAAGTTGACGACGACGTAGTAGCCGTTCCGCTTCTTCTCGATCGGGTACGCCAGCCGCTGGCTGCCGCGCTCCTCGACGTTCTCGACGTGCGCGCCGTTGTCGCTGAGGTACTGCGTCACGCGCTGGACGATGTCCTTGGTCTGGTCCTCGTTGAGGACCGGGTTGATGATGTACATCATCTCGTACATCGGGCCGTTCTCGGCCTGGGCCGGAGCCCCGTTGGCGTCTGCCATTTGTCCCTGTGGGATACGGTGAGTGTCGTATGCCCGCGGCGCGCCGGGATGTCTCCCCCGGAATCGGTCCTCCGCGAGCAGGGCGAACCACCAACCTACCCCCCGCCCGCGCCGAGGCGGGCGAAGTGGGGGCGAAGACCGCCGCCGGGGAAACGCGGGCGGCATGAGCCGGCCGGAGAGGGTTTCTCGCTTCTACCGGATGTACGCCTCACCCCCGCCCTCCCCCATGAGCACTCCACAGCGCTTCGTCATCCGTCACCAGTCCGGCTCCAAGGCCAACCAGGTCGAGGAGTACCCGTTCTCCCAGTACGACGAGATCACGTTCGGTCGCGGCGGCGCGACGACGGTCACGTATGACCCCGACAGGGACGAACTCGTCAGCCGCGAGCACCTCAAGATCACCCGCGACGGCGGCGGGGCCTACTCCGTCACCGACCTCGGAAGCCGCAACGGGACGTTCGTCAACGGCGTCCAGGTGGCCGGCTCGGCCTCGATCCGCCCCGGCGACACGGTCCAGCTCGGGCACGACGGCCCCGAGTTCGTGTTCGATGCCGAGCCCAGACCGCCTCGCGAAACCGTCGTCGCGTCCCCGCGCTCGCACAAGGCCACGGCAGTCTCGCCCTCACTGGCAGCCGCGACGGACCGGCCCGCCAACGGAGGGGTCGGACGCGAGACCGTCGAGCGGATGGTCGTCGACGCGCAGCGGCAGTCGGAGAGGAAGACGACGGGGGTGCTGCTCGGCGTCGGTGTCGGAGCGCTGGTCTTGGTGGCCGCGCTCTACCTCGCCCTCCGGCCGGGCGACGAGCCGCCGCCGCCCGTCGACGAGACGGCGGCCGTGCTGACGCCCGCCGAGGTCGCGGCCCAGAACGGCGACGCCGTGGTCTACATCGAGTCGGCATGGAAGCTGATCGACGCGGCCTCGGACAAGCAGATCTACCACCGCTATCAGCCGATGGACCTCGGGGACGGGCGGGTTCAGCCCCGGGCCGTGTTCCTCCGAATGCCGAACGGAAGCGTCGAGCCGTTTATCGAGACGGCGGACCCGGATGGGATAAACCAGCCCGTGCGGAGCCAGGCGACCGGGTCGGGGTTCGTCATCAGCCCAGACGGGTTCATCATGACCAACAAGCACGTCGTGGCCGGCTGGGACTACCCGTACTTCTTCCCGCAGAGCGCCTTCCCCGGCGTCGTGTACCCGGTCACGCAGCAGGGGCAGATCGACTTCGAGACCCCGTCCGTGATCCAGTCGCCGCAGGAGGTCGGCCAGTGGGTCCCGAGCCGGTCGGCGTTTTACGGCCAGCAGAGCGGGATCACCAACTTCGACCCGCTCAAGGGCGTGCCGGAGCTCCGGGTGACGTTCCAGAACTCGGACATCCCGTTCGAGGCCGAGCTCGAGCGGGTCTCGCCACGTGGCGACGCCGCGACGATCAAGATCGACGCGCAAGAGCCGCTCAAGGCCGTCGAGCTCCACGACGCCTATGACGAGACGGTCGTCGGCGCCCCGGTCGTGATCATGGGCTACCCCGGCGTCTCCGGCTTCGACGTCTCGGTCGTGCAGAACACCGAGATGGGGAGCCAGGGCCGGCAGGTCGGCACCGTCGTGCCCCGCCCCACGGTCACGCCGGCCAACATCTCGACGATCCACCGCACGCGGCAGGGCTCGAACCCGAACGAGGCCGTGATCTCGGCCAGCGGCTTCCCAGACGCCTACCAGCTGTCCACGAGCGAGACCGGCGGCGGCAACAGCGGGGGGCCGGTGTTCGACGAGGAGGGCCGCGTGATCGGCATCTTCACCTACTCGGCCCAGACCGACGCCCGCGTGACGTACGCCATCCCGATCAAGTACGGGATGGACCTCATGCGCGCGACCGGCACGCTCTAGCACTCGCGTACGACGACCCGGCCCGCCTCGACGCCGAGGCGGGCCGGCGCGGAGCGTACCCGCAGGCCCTCGGCCCCGTGGACTTCCTCCCAGACGACTCGCTCGGCGACTACCGCGTCGTGGCGCCCCTCGGCCGGGGCGGCATGGGCGAGGTGTACCACGCCACGCACCGTCGGCTCGGCCGGCCCGTAGCGCTGAAGGTTCTCCGGGATGGGGGCCTCTCCCGCCGATTCCTCAACGAGGCCCGCATCCAGGCCGGCCTCCGCCACCCCAACGTGGCCACGCTGTACGACTACTTCGAGTGTGACGGCCGGGCGTGCATCGCGATGGAGTTGGTCGAGGGCGAGACGCTCGCGGAGCGGCTGACGGCTCGCGGCCCGATCTCCTTCGAAGAGGCCCTCGACCTTCTCCGGCCGATCGCAGAGGCCGTCGCCTATCTCCACCGGCACGGCGTCATCCACCGCGATCTCAAGAGCCACAACGTGAAGGTGACGCCCGAGGGCCGCGTGGCGCTCCTCGACTTCGGCATCGCCAAGGAGCTCGGCGCGCAGGGCCTGACGACGGGCGGAGCCGTGCCCGGCACGCCGGAGTACCTCTCTCCCGAGCAGGTGCGGGGCCGCCCGCCCGACGCCCGCTCGGACGTGTGGGCCCTCGGCGTGTTGCTCTACGAGCTGCTCACGGGGGACGTCCCGTTCCGAGCGCCGTCTACGTTCAGCCTGTTCGAGCGGATCACCCGGGCCGAGTACCGCCCGCCGTCGGGCCGGGCGCCCGGCGTGCCGCCCGAGGCGGACCGCCTCGTTGCCCGCTGTCTGCAGGCAGCCCCCTCCGCTCGGTTCGCCGACGCCTCGGCGCTGCTGGCGGCACTCCCCTCGGCCGCCCCGCGGCCGTCCCCCACCCGACAGGAGCCAACGCCGGCCCGTCCGTCGCAAGCGAGGTCGGCTTCTCCGGCACGTCCGGTCCGGGACCGGCTGTCTCGCCTCCCCCGCTGGGTGTCCCTAGCAGCCGTGCTGGTCGTCCTTGCCTCAGGGTCCCTCGCAGTCGAGAGCCTCCGTAGGCCCCCGCCCGATCCCGAGGCTGCAGACGCCGTGATCCCGGTGGACGCCGTGCCCGTCGGCGTGCGGATCGACGCCATCGGCGAGCCCGCGGAGGTCTTCCGCGACGGGCTCCGGCTGGGCACCACCCCGCTGACGCTCGAGAGCTACGTCGGCGAAGACGTGGCGATCGAGCTCCGCCGAGGCGACGCCTCAGCCCCGATCCGCTTTCAGACGATGCCCGGCAAGCGGGCCTACACCGTCTCGATCCCCTAGCCCATGTGGTGGCCGTTTCGCTCCCGAGAAGACTCCCCCCCCCGTTCGCCCCGCGACACGCGGGCCGTTCCGGTGCCGTCGACGCCCTCCGGCGCCCCTTTCAGACTCGACGTCGCGATCGTGTCGGATGTCGGTAGTGTGCGGGAGCAGAACGAGGACCGAGGCCGGTGCATCCGCCCAGGGGACCCCGAGCGGCTGGACCGCCGGGGCGTGCTCGTTCTCGTGGCCGACGGGATGGGCGGGCACGAGGCTGGCGACGTCGCCAGCATGACCGCGGCTGATGTCGTCGCCAAGGCGTACTACGCGGCCGCGGGCACCCCGCTGGAGGCCCTCGGGCGGGCGTTCGCGGAGGCCAACACCCAGATCCACGCGGCGGCGGCCGACGGCACCGGCAGGCCCGGCATGGGGACGACCTGTACCGCGCTCGCCATTCGCGGCGCAGAAGCGGTCTGGGCTCACGTCGGCGACAGCCGGCTCTATCGGCTTCGGGGGAGCCGTATCGAGCGCCTCACGACCGATCACTCGGTCGTTGGCGAGCTCGTAGCCGACGGAGTGATCAGCGAAGAAGAGGCCCGGCACCACGACCAGCGCAACGTGATCACGCGTGCGCTCGGCATCGCCCCGGCGGTCGAGCCCTCCCTCGGCGGGCCGCTAATGGTCGCCACGGGCGACGTGTTTGTGTTGATGTCGGACGGGCTCTACGACCTGGTGCCAGAGAGCGAAATCGGGGAGGTCGTGGCGGCTGATCCGCACGACGCCGCGCACGAGCTCGTCGACCGGGCCAACGCGCGGGGCGGCTACGACAACGTGACCGTCGCCGTCGTCCGCGCCGCGACGGCCTCCCCCACTGCCACGGCCCGGCCGACCGCCGAGGCCCCAGCCCTGTCATGACCGGCCGCACCATCGGCACCGTTCGCGTCGAGCGGCTCCTGGGCAGCGGCGGCATGGGCTCCGTCTATCGTGGGCTGGACCTCATGCTCGACCGCCCGGTGGCGGTCAAGGTGCTCCGCGCCGACGTCGCCGCGTCGCCCCAACACGTCGAGCGGTTCCGGCACGAGGCCAAAACGCTCGCGCGTCTGCTCCACCCCCATATCGCCACGCTGTACTCGCTCCTCCGAGACGGCGACGACCTGTTCATGGTCATGGAGTTCGTCGAGGGCGAGACGTTTGAGGCCATCCTCCAGCGCGAGCGCCGGCTACCCCATCACGAGGCGTTGGGCCTCTTTGGCCAGGCGCTTCGGGGGCTGGCCCACGCGCACCACCACGGAATCGTTCACCGCGACGTGAAGCCGGCCAACTTCATGCGCTCGCCGGCCGGCGTGGTCAAGGTGATGGACTTTGGGATCGCGCGCCTCTTGGGCTCGTCGCGGATGACACAAACCCGCCACGCCATCGGGACGGCCGAGTACATGGCGCCAGAGCAGGTCCGCGCGCGCGACGTCGACGCGCGGACGGATGTGTACGCGCTCGGCATCCTGCTCTACGAGATGGTCGCGGGACGAGTCCCGTTCGAGGGGCAAAGCGCGTTCGAAACGATGCAAGCGCACCTCCAGGCCGATCCGGACCCTCCGAGCCACTACGCGCCGGACCTTCCCCCCGCGGTAGAGGCGGCCATCCTGACGGCGCTCGCGAAGGACCCGGCCGACCGGCATGCGTCCGTCGCCGCGTTCCGAGCGGCACTCGGAGAGGCCCTCCCCCAGAGCCCGCTCGTCCTCCCGGCCCCGTCCGTCCCGCAGCCTGTGCCGGCCCCGCCCCCAGTCGTCGCGCCGATCCCGGCACCCGAGGGGCCCGCGACGCCGGCGCTTCGCGACCTCGACCCCTCTCCAGCCGACGCCCTCGAGACTCCCTCCGTCGGTCCAGAGCAAAGCTCGGTCCCGCCGCCCGCAGCGAACGAGGCCACGCCGCCCGAGACGACGCTCTCTGCGCCCCACGTCGCTGAGCCGGACGACGGCGGCGACGACCAGCGGCCCGGCCAGATCCTCGACGCCGATGGCGCCCTCGTTCCGGCCGTCCCCCCGACCGTCATCGCGCCCCGACCGGTCCCGAAAATGGTCGTCGCTCCCAGCCCGCCTCCTGTGACCACGGCCGCCTCGGTGCCCGAGGAGGACCGGGCGAGACCGCGATCGCTTACGGAACGGATCGCCGGCGTCCCGCGCGGAGCGCTCGCCGTGACCGCGGGCCTGCTCGTGCTCGCCGTGGCCACGTGGGCGCTCTGGCCCGCACCCGCGACGGTCTCCAGCGAGGGAACGGAGACGGCCCCGCATGGCCCCGGCACCACGAGCCCAGCGTCCTCCGGCGGCGGGGCCGGCCCACTCGCCCCTGGACCCACCGAACCCGGCGCTGTCCTCGACCCGTCACGTCCCCCCGCCACGACCCCACCC
>JAAXJP010000398.1:6483-7099 GCA_012269805.1 Rubrivirga sp. | reverse complement strand
GGCCGGTACGACTGAAGACGAAGAACGTGAGCGCCACGAACAGCGAGAACGCCGCGGCGAAATAGAGCGGGCCGGGCAACCACGCGCGGCGGACCGTCGCGGTGATCGGGAACGACACGGGCTCGGTCCACTCAGGCGAGGGGCCACCCGCCCCGCCCGCCTCGGCGCGGACCGACCACTCGCGGCCGACGAGCAGGACCACCCGGAACGCGGCCTCCTCGCCGTCGCTCACGTCGACGCGGAAGGGGCGCGAACTGCTCGTGGCCGCGCCCTCGGATACGATCGGCGTCACCGTCGGCCGGAAGACGTCGCCGTCGCCGGGGTCGACAAAGGCGACGTCGACGTCCACGCCGCGGGGTGGGGCCACGGGCGGGGTGGCGCCGACGTCCACGACGTAGGCGCGCGCCTCGGAGAGCCGGATCGTCCCGGCCTCGATCGTGTCGTAGCGGACGAGGTCGCGAGCGGTCCGGAGCACGTCGGCCGACCGCTCGTACCCCGGCGGGGGGGCCCCCCCCGGGGGGGGGGGCGGCCCCCCCCCCCCGGGGGGGGGGGCCCGGGGGGGCGCGGGGGGGGGTGGGGGGGGGGCCGGGGGGGGCGCCCCCCCCCGGGGCGGGCG
>JAAXJP010000398.1:4309-6473 GCA_012269805.1 Rubrivirga sp. | reverse complement strand
ACCCTCGGGACGATCCAGATGCCGACGGCGAGGAATGCCAGCCCGCCGAGCGCGAACAGCCGCGCGATGCCCGCCGCCGTCCGCCGCCGCCGCTTCCAGCGCGCCTGCCGCGCGCGGATCGCCTCGACCTTGTCGTCCCGCCCGAACGCTTCCCACACCTCGAGGTCGCTCATCCGCGCCCCACCGACGACCTCGACCTCGTCGGCCGTCAGCTCGGCGCTGTACTGGACCCCGTTCTTTTTGGCCTCGCCCACCCGGAGCGTCTCGTCGAGGCGGGGCCGCCACGTCAGCTCGCCGGCCATGCCGGTGATGGCCGCCGGGCTGGTCTCGTAGAAATTGACACGCCCGTTCGGCAGTTCGATGCCCGAACGCGTCGTCTTGGGCGAGGGCCGGATCGGCGTCTGGAGCAGGAAGCCCTCGTCACGCGACCACGAGAGGTAGCGGACCGCGCCGGAGTCGCCGAGGAGCTGCCACTCGTCCCACGTCCACGACTCCTCGCTGTCCCAGCCCTTGTACCGCAGCCAGCCCATCACGACGTGCCGCTCGCCCTCGAACGTGGCGACGGCGCCCGGGAGGATGTCTTGGGCCGGCTGGAACCGACGCTTGAACCGGCCCAGAATCTCGACCTGCGCTGCGCTCAGGTCGAGGACGCTCCCACAATGCCCGCACGCGACGGACTTCGAGCCGCGTTCGGGGTGGACCTCGACCTGACCGCCGCAGTTCGGGCACTGGAGGTGGTGGATCTCGTCGGCCCGCCGCCCGACCGTGTCGAGCGAGCCGGGCGGGCCGGGCGCAGCGGCCTGCCGACCCGACGGGTCGGCGGCGCCGTCGAGGCCGGCGAGGGCGTCGGTCGCCCACGTGGCGCCCGGGTTGAGGGCGAGCACGCGGCGGAGCAGGCCCGCCTTCGCGTCGGGGTCGGGCTCGACGCGCGCCCGCCAGGCGAGAGCGAGTTCGTTATCCGGCTCGCCCTGGAGAACGTCGTCCAGGAGCCGCCGGGCGGCCTCGTCGTGGCCGCGGCGCGCGGCGCGGACGGCGCGGTCGAGCGGGGTGAGGTCGGCCATTTACTTGCCCCCGGAGTAGCCGCCGCCAGAGCGCTGGCGCTGGAGGTTGCGGAGACGAGCCGCCGCCGCCGCGGCCGCCGCCGCCTCCCGACGGCGGCGCGCCTCTTCGAGCTCGGCCTCGTAGGCCATCCGCTCGGCGGCGCCCATCTCGCCGGCCTCGTAGCGGCGCCGGCGCTCGGCCTCGACGGCTGCGTCGCGCTCGGCCTCGAGCGCGCGGTCGAGCGACGCGCGAGCATCGGAGGCCGACCGGAGGTGGAAGGCAGGGGCCACGCCGGAGCCCGTCGAGGACGCGCTGAGGGCCGTCAGCCCGGCGAACCCGAGCACGGCGAGGGCGATGAGACGTCCGATCATGGGCGGTGGAAAGGGGGCGTCATCCGTAGGTCTCCTCGTCCACGTCCAGCGCCTCACGCGGCAGCGGCCGGCCGACGTAGACCTCGACGGCGCGCTCGCCGTACTCGACCGAGACCTCCCGCTCGCCGGCCACGCCGTCGACGTACCGGATCACTTCGCCAGGCAGGATCTCGCCGCCGAGTTGGCCCTCCGCGCCGACGACCGTCGCCTCGCCGACCTCGTCCACGAACACGTCGAGGCCGCCGATGCGGAGGCTCCCGGCGGGCCGGGCGTCCTCGAACGGCGGCGCCGTGACGCCCGCCTGCTCCTGGAGGATCGAGAACGCGCCCTCGTCCTCGACCAGCCACGCGCGCCCGGCGCCGTCGACGTCGAGGAACCACTCGGTCCAGTACCCGCCGTCGTACTCGTAGACGAGCCGGCCGAGCACGCGGAAGCCCCGTCCGGCGATCTGGCCCGTCGCGTCGAGGTAGAGCGGGCTCGGGACCTGGACGACCTCGACGGACCGGCCGGTCGGGTCGAGCCGGCCGCCGTCGTAGAGCGAGACGCCGCCGCAGAACTCGCACGTCACGACGGTGACGAACCGGTTGCGGACGACGAGCGGCGCGCCGCAGGTGGGGCAGTGGATCGGGTCGGCCATGGAGACGGGGCGGCGCTAGGATACAGCGACCGTCGCGACCGCCGCGGACCCGTCCGCCCCTTCTCCTCCGACAAACCGGCGTCCGGAGTTGCACCGTCCGGAGTTGCACCGTCCG
>JAAXJP010000398.1:0-4209 GCA_012269805.1 Rubrivirga sp. | reverse complement strand
CGTCCGGAGTTGCACCGTCCGGAGTTGCACCGTCCGCCTCGGCGCCCCCGCTGGCCGACCCGCCGAGGCAGACGGACTCGCAGGCGGGGTCGCGCCGCCGTCAGGCCGCGGCCGACTTCCCCTTCGCCGCCAGGCTCTTCTCGACAAACTGGATCACCGACCCCGCCACGTCCTTGTTGGTGGACCGCTCGATCCCCTCGAGACCCGGCGACGAGTTGACCTCGAGCACGAGCGGCCCGCGCTCCGACTGCAGCACGTCGACGCCGGCCACCTTCAGGCCGAGCGCCTTGCACGCGGCCACGGCCGTCTTCCGCTCGGCCGGGCTGATCTTGATCTGGGTGGCGCTCCCCCCCCGGTGCAGGTTCGACCGGAACTCGCCCTCGGCGCCCTGCCGCTTCATGCCCGCGATCACGCGGTCGCCCACGACGAACAGCCGGACGTCGGCGCCGCCGGCCTCCTTGATGAACTCCTGCACCAACAGGTAGGCCTTCATCCCGCGGAACGCCTGGATCACGCTCTCGGCCGCCTTCTTCGTCTCGCACAGGACCACCCCGACGCCCTGCGTCCCCTCCAACAGCTTGACGATGCACGGCGGGCCGCCGACCGACGTGATGAGGTCGGCCGCGTCGTCGGCCTTGTGGGCGAAGGCCGTGCGCGGGAGCGCGATCCCCTTTTTGGCGAGGAACTGGTGGGCCCGGAGCTTGTCGCGGCTCCGCGTGATGGCGACCGCCCCGTTGAGCGTCCACACGCCCATGGCCTCGAACTGGCGGACGATCGAGAGGCCGTAGAACGTGATCGACGACCCGATCCGCGGGATGATGGCGTCCGGCGGGTCGAGCGGCTCGCCGTGGTAGTGGACCTCCGGCCCCTGGTCGGTCAAGTGGGCCGTGCAGCGGAGCGTGTCGAGGATCTGGACCTCGTGGCCCCGGGCCTCGGCGGCCTCCACGAGCCGGCGGGTCGAGTAGAGCTCGGGGTTGCGGGAGAGGATGGCGAGACGCATGGAAGAGCCGAGAGAGGCGGGGACGAGGCCGGAGCGTACGGAGGCCCGAACGCACGACGTGCGCGTCCGCTCCGCACACCGCGGGGCGAGCGCTATTCGTAAAACGCGCCCGGGTGGTCGGGGCGGCCGAGGCGGAACGACGCGCCGGAGTCGACGAGGACGCGGCCGGACATGGCCTCGCGGCCGAGGAGCATCGGGAAGCGCATCCCGCGGCGGTCGGTGAGCGTGAGTTCGACGGGCCACTCGGGGGCGTCGGCGGCGAGCCCGAGGCGGAGCATGGCCTCGACCACGATCCGCAGCTCGGTGTGCCCGTTCGACGACGTCACCTCGCGCTCGTCGACGACCGGCGCCTCGCACGCGACCGCCAGCTTCCGCCCTTTGAACAGGGGGTTGACGAGGAAGCGGACGATCGTCTCGCCGTCGCGGTCGACGTGCTCGACGTCGTGGGCGTGGAGCGCCGACGTCCGCGCGCCCGTGTCGATCTTGGCGCGGACGGCCGGGAGGCCGAGTTCGGGGAAGGCCAGCCACTCCTGCCAGCCGACGGTCACGAGGTCGTTGCTCATCGGCCGGGATACGCCACGTCCTCTACCCAGGGATCCGGGACCGGCTCGGATTCGAGGCGGAGGCCGCGCGCGATCGCCCACCGCTGGAGCCACGACATCCCGGCGCGGCCGGTGTACGTGTCCTCCGAGGCGTAGGCCGGGTCCTCCAGCGCCTCGTCGAGCGAGACGAACCGGTAGCCCCGCCCGCGGAACATGGCGATGAGCCGGTCGAGGTGGTCGGCATTGAGGGCGTTGGCGTGGATCAAGAGGACGTGCGCCATCTCCCGCCCGAACAGTTCGTCGGCCAGTCCCTCGAAGTACGCCGCCGTCGAGTCCATGTAGGCGACGTAGGCCTCGGCGATGCGGGCCTGGAGCGTGGCGTCGCCAGCCTCGATCGCGCGATCGTAGGCGAGCGCGTAGACGTACTCGGCGTTGTCGTGCGTGACGGGCGCGATCGTTAGGCCATAGTCCTCGAGCCACGCCTCGAAGGCGTCTTTCGTCTCGCGGTCCGGCCCGACGTTGAGGAACGGGTGGCGGAAGTAGCGGACCGAATCGCCGCGCACCGCCAGCAACTCGTTCGTGACGACGTCGCCGCGGCGGACTTGGTCTTGGAACTCAGCGAGTGGCGTGTCGAACAGCGACGGGTGGCCGTAGGTGTGGTTGCCCAGGTCCAGCCCGGCGTCGACCCACTGGCGGAGAAGGTCGGCGCGCGTCTCGATTCGGTCGTCGACGAACAGCTTCCCTTCGTTGACGAACCCGATCGCCGGCACGCCCGCCTCGGTGATCCGGCGGACGAGGTCGCGCGTGACGCGCTGCTGGTGCGCGAGGCCGTGGCCCCGTCCCACCGGCAGGTCGTCGACCGTGAGTGCGATCGTCCGTTCGACGGCCGGCTCCCCCGGCGCGTCCCCCGAGGCAGGCGGCGTTGGCTGGGCACACGCGGCGCCGACCACGGCCGCGACCACGGCCACGAGGAGAGCGGGCCGCCTCACGTCCCGACCTCGGCGTCGGTGAACGTGTCGGCGCCGGCGAGGAGGTAGAGCACGGCCATCCGCACGGCCACGCCGTTCGTGACCTGGCTCAGGATCACCGACCGGTCCGAATCGACGACCTCGCCCGACAGCTCGACGCCGCGGTTGACCGGGCCGGGGTGCATCACCCACAAGTCCGGGTAGCGCTCCAGGTGCTCCGGGCGGATGCCGTACATCGTGTGGTACTCCCGCAGCGACGGCGTCAGGCCGATGTCCTTCCCCTGACGCTCGAGCTGGATGCGGAGGGCCATCGCCACGTCGCAGCCGTCGAGCGCCTCGTCGAGCCGGTCGGTCACGGTTACGGCGCGGCCGTCGAGCGCGGCCTCCACCTCGGTCGGCATCATCGTGCGCGGGCCGCAGAGCGTGACGTGCGCGCCGAGGGCCGTCAGGCCGTAGACGTTCGACCGCGCGACTCGGCTGTGCGCGATGTCGCCGAGGATCGTGACGCGGAGCCCCGAGAAGTCGAAGGCGTCCAGCCCGTCGCGGCCGGGCACGGCGAGCGTCGAGATCGTGAGCGCGTCGAGGAGCGCCTGCGTCGGGTGCTCGTGCTGCCCGTCGCCGGCGTTGACTACGATCCCGTCGATGCACCGTGTGAGAAAGTGGGCCGCGCCCGCCGAGCGGTGCCGGATGACGGCGAGGTCCACCTTCATCGCCTCGATGTTGCGGGCCGTGTCCTTGAGCGTCTCGCCCTTCGACACGCTCGACCCGGAGGCGGAAAAGTTCATGACGTCGGCCGAGAGCCGCTTTTCGGCCAGCTCGAACGAGAGCCGCGTCCGCGTCGAGTTCTCGAAGAACAGGTTGCAGCACGTCACGCCGCGCAGGCTCGGCACCCGCTTGATGGGCCGGTCGAGCACGTCGCGGAACGCCCGCGCCGTCGACAGGAGCAGGCGGATCTCGTCGGCGTCGTAGTCCGCCAGCCCGAGGAGGTGGCGGTGGCGGAGGGACTCGGCGGGGGCGATCTCGCTCACGGGCTCAGGATTTCTCGACCAGCCAGACGCCGTCCTCGCCGTCCTCCTCCTCGAGCCGGACGCGGACGAGCTCGCCGGGCGCCGTCGGGACGTGGCGGCCTACGTAGTCGGGCGCGACGGGCAGCTCGCGGAGGCCGCGGTCCACGAACGCCAGCAGGCGCACGCTCGCGGGGCGGCCCATGTCCATGAGCGCGTCGAGCGCGGCCCGCGTCGTCCGCCCCGTGTACACCACGTCGTCCACCAGGACCAGCCGGCGACCGTCGAGGCGGAACGGGATGTCGGTCGGCTGGACGACCGGCGTCGGCCGGCCGGCCCTGAGGCCGACGTCGTCGCGGTAGAACGTCGCGTCGAGCACGCCGAACGGGAGGCGGACCCCCTCGATGGCCTCGATCCGGTCGCGGAGCCGGCGCGCGAGGTGGACGCCCCGCGTCTGCATCCCTACGAGCGCGAGCCGGTCGGCGGGTTGGGCCTCGTCGTCGAGCTCCTCGACGACCTGCCGGGCCAGACGGTCGAGCGTCCGGGCCATGTCGGCGGCGTCCAAGAGGTGGGCCTTGACCGGGTCGGGCGGCGGCATGGTGCCAAACTACCTCCGCCGCGCCCCCGAGTGCGCCCGCCCCGGGGCCGCGGCGGATGGGGGTAGAGGCACCACCGCGGGGCCGCCAGCCTCACCG
>JAAXJP010000365.1:4848-7139 GCA_012269805.1 Rubrivirga sp. | reverse complement strand
CCCCGGTACTGACCCCGTCCGCCTCGACGCGAGGGCCGGAGCGAACGGAGCGATCAGGCCCGCGCGAGCTCCGCCGGGTCGGGCACGACAGTGTCGAGCACGCGGGCCGACGACAGGACGCCCGGCATCCCCGCGCCCGGGTGGGTCCCCGCGCCGACGAGGTAGAGCCCGTCGACGTCCTCGCTCGCGTTGTGCGGGCGGAAGTAGGCGCTCTGGAGGAGTTGCGGCTCGAACGAGAACGCCGCACCCTTGACCGAGAGGTAGTCGTCCAAGAAGCCCTGCGGCGTGAGCGTGAGGCTCGCCGTCACGTGGTCGCGGAGGTCCGGGAGGACGGTCGCCTCCAGATACTCCTGGACGCGCTGGCGGTACCGCTCGGTCTCCTCGCTCCAGTCCGTCCCCGAGTCGAGGTGAGGCACGGGCGAGAGGACGTAGAACGTGTCGTGGCCCTCGGGCGCCATGCTCGGGTCCGTCGCCGTCGGGCGGTGGAGGTAGAGCGAGAAGTCGTCGGCGAGCGTCTTCTTGTGGAAGATGTCGTCGAGGAGCGCCTTGTAGCGCTCGCCGAGGAGGATCGTGTGGTGGGCGACGTCGTCGTAGGTCTGGTCCGTGCCGAAGTACCACACGAACAGGCTCATCGAGTGCTTCGAGCGCGCGATCCGGTCGTCGGTCCACGTCGTCCGGTGCTCGGGGGCGACGAGCTCGCGGTAGGTCCACGCCGCGTCCGCGTTGGAGACGACCACGTCCGCCTCGATGGTCTCGCCGGACTCCAGCCGGACGCCCGTCGCGCGCGGCCGCACGCCGCTCCCGTCGGTGGTGATCTCCTCGACGGTCTCGCCGAGGCGGAGGGTCCCGCCGTGCCGCTCGAAGAGGTCGGCGATGCCCGTGACGACCGCGCCCGTCCCGCCCATCGCGTACCACACCCCCCAGTGGCGCTCCAGGAACGCGATGAGCGCGTAGATGCTCGTCGTCGAGAACGGGTTGCCACCGACGAGGAGCGGGTGGAAGCTGAACACCTTCCGCAGCCGCCGGTCCTTGATGTACTTCGAGACGAGGCCGTAGACCGTCCGGTGGCTCTCGAGGGCGACCATCGAGGGGACGATCTTCGCCATGTGGCCGGCCTTGTCGAACGGGACGTGGCCGAGCTCGAGGAACCCGGTCTCGAAGATCTTCTCGCTCTTGGCGAGAAAGCGCCGGTAGCCCGCCACGTCGGCCGGGTTGAACCGGGCGATCTCGCGCTCCATCGCCTCGGCGTCGCCGGTGTAGTTGAAGGTCTCGCCGTCGTCGAAGCGGATGCGGTAGAACGGCGTCGTCTCGACAAACTCGACGTGGTCGGCCCGGTCCTCGCCCGCGAGGGCCCAGAGCTCGTCGAACAGGAACGGCGCCGTGATGAGCGTCGGCCCCATGTCGAAGGTGTACGCACCGCCGTCGGGCCCCGGGACCCGTTCGACGCGGGCCCGTCCGCCCGGCTGGTCGAGCCGGTCGACGAGGGTCACACGGTAGCCGCGCGTGAGGAGGCGGACGGCCGCGGCCAGCCCGCCGAACCCGGCGCCGATGACGACGGCGTGCGGCGCGTCGGGGCCGACCTCAGCGGGCGGCCCAGCCGTGCGGAGGCGGGCGTCGGGGCGGGCAGCGAGGCGGCGGATCCAGGACACGGCGGGAGGAGGACGAGCGGCCGGACTACCCGGGCCCGCCGCTCCCGTTCCGGTCTGCGCGCCGCGCGGTAGAATGAGGCGAATCCCTAGCCCGCGCCCCGGGGAGGAACTGAGTACCCAGCGCCCCGTACCCGCTCATTCTGTGGGGGTCCCGTCACCGGGGATCTGTCTATCCCCACCACTGCCGCGCCCCCGTGACGGACCTCCCGGCGTCCGCCGTCCCCTACCCCGCCCTCCGCCTCGACGGCGCCGGCCGAGTGGTGGAACTGAACGCGCTCGCCGAGGCCGTCTTCGCGGCCGACCCCGTCGGGGAGCTGTTCGGGTCGCTGTTCGAGGAGGGCCCGGCCCTCCCGTCCGCGCCCGGGGCGCTCCGCGATTGGCTCGGCGAGGGGCGCCCGCTGACGGTCCACGACGCGCGGGGGCAGGTGCGGTACCAGGCTCGCGCCCAGACGTGGGACGGCGGCGGGCTCGTCGTGCTCGTAAGCCTGACGGTCCAGGGCCCGCGCCAGGTCGACGTCGACCTGCTGGCGAAGGCCGTCGACGCCGCCAACAACTCGGTCGTCCTCGCCGACCTCCGCCGGCCGGACCACCCGCTCGTCTACGCCAACGGGTGGTTCCTCGAGTTCCCCGGCTACACGGCCG
>JAAXJP010000365.1:0-4838 GCA_012269805.1 Rubrivirga sp. | reverse complement strand
GGCAGCGCGCGGCCCTCGACGCGATCCGCCACGGGATCGCCGAGGCCGAGCACGTCGGAGGCGTCGTCCTCCGCAACTACAGGAAGGACGGGACGCTCTTCTACAACGAGCTCTACCTCACGCCCATCCGCGACGAGACCGGCGCCGTGACGCACATGATCGGCGTCCAGAACGACGTGACGGCGCGCGTCGCGGCCCAGCGCGAGCGCGAGGCCGAGGCCGAGCGGCTCCGAGGCATCTTCGCCGCCTCGGCGGCCCCGCTCGGCCTCTTGGAGCGGTCGCCCGACGGGTCCCTCGCGCACGTCCTGCTCAACGAGGCCGCCGCCGAGACGCTCCGCCTGTCCGATGCCGACCTCAAGGCGGGCACGGCGGGCGTTCACTGGAGCGCCGCCGCGACGACGGCCGGGCGGTCCGGCGAGCCCATCCGGTTCGATGTCGCGCGCGACGGGCGGACGTTCGAGGTCCTCCTCGCGCCGGTCGAGAGCGAAAAGGAGGGCGCCCCGGCCCGGTTCCTCTACGTCGCCGCCGACGTGACCGCCGGCCGCGAGGCGACGGAGGACCTCCTCCACGTCTCGCACCGCCAACTCCGCCAGATCGCCCAGGACGTCCACGACGGCGTCGGGCAGTCGCTCGCCGGGGCCGCCATGCTCGCCTCGGCCCTCTTGGCCGACCTCGCCGGTGGCCCGCACGCCGACGAGGCCCGGCGGCTCCGGGACCTCCTCCTCCGTTCACAGGCCCAGCTCCGGTCGTTCGCGCTCGGGCTCGACCCCGTCGACCTCGACCGGATCGGGATGGGCGAGGCGCTCGGGCGTCTGGCGGCCGAGGCGGAGGCCGCGCTCGGCGTCGACGTCTCGGTCACCGACCGGGCCGGCGAGACCGGCCTCCGCGGCGAGGCCCGGCTCGATGTCTACCGCGTGGCCCAAGAAGCGCTGACGAACGCCGTCCGCCACGGCGCCGCCGAGGCGGTTCGACTCGTCCTCCGTCGCGACGGCGACGGCGACCTCGTCCTGACCGTCGACGACGACGGGACCGGGATCTCGGAGGCCGCGGCCCGAAACGGCGGGATGGGGCTCCGGACGATGCGGGCGCGGGCCCAGCGCCATGGCGGCTCGCTGGAGGTCGGGCCGGGCGCCGGGGGGGGCACGCGCGTGCGGCTCCGGCTTCCCGCCGACCGCGTGGCGTAGACCCGCCCTGGGCCCGCGTCGGTTTTTTTCTGGGGCAGGCACCAAACCCCTTGCGGGATCGTTTTCCGAACGCTACCTCCTGCGGTTTTGTGTGTGACGCAGGACGCCGGTCGGGGCGCCTCTCCTGACGGGGGGGGCCCGGTGGGGTTTTGGCCGGGCCGGCGGGGGGGGGATAGGCAGAGGGCCCGCGCGGCGGGCCCGCCCGGCCCCGTTGTCCAACCGATCCGAGCTCTCCCCCCATGTCTGACGTTAAGCGCAAGGCCTCCGTCGCGCTCCTCGCCGCCGCGGCGGTGCTCGGCGGCATCGTTTTCGTGACCTCCGCCGCCAACCTCACCGGCCTCGACGGCCTGTTCGACCAGGCCAGCGCCCAGGACGCCGCCACCGCGGCCGACATCGCAACCGCCGAGGATCTCGGCCAGGCGTTCTCCGCCGTCGCCGAGCGGGTGAACCCGGCCGTCGTCCAGATCCAGTCGACGCGGCTGCTCGCGCAAGGGCCCTCCGGCAACGACCCGTTCCAGCAGTTCTTCGGCGGGCCGCCCGGCGGCGACGGGGCCCAGCAGGGCCTCGGAAGTGGCGCCTTCGTCTCGTCCGACGGCTACATCGTCACGAACAACCACGTCATCGAGGACGCCGACGAGCTCGTCGTGGCCCTCTTCGACGGGCGCGAGTTCGAGGCCGAGGTCGTCGGGGCCGACCCCTTCTCCGACCTCGCCGTGATCAAGATCGACGGCGACGACTTCCCGACCCTCTCCTTCGGCGACTCCGACGAGCTCCGCGTGGGCCAGTGGGTCCTCGCCATCGGCAGCCCGCTCTCGCCGGACCTCTCGAACACGGTCACCTCGGGCATCGTCTCGAGCCTCGGCCGGTTCTCCGGCGCGCCCGACCCGCGCGGCCGGACCACCATCTCGAACTACATCCAGACCGACGCGGCCGTGAACCCGGGCAACTCGGGCGGCCCGCTCGTCAACCTCCGCGGGGAGATCGTCGGGATCAACTCGGCCATCGCGACGCGGACGGGGACCTACAACGGCATCTCGTTCGCCCTCCCGTCGAACATCGTCCGCTCGACCGTCGAGCAGCTCATCGACACGGGCGAGGTCGAGCGCGGGTACCTCGGGATCTCGTTCAGCGAGGCCCCGGCGACCCTCCGGCGCCAGTACGGCGTTGGGCCGGGCGCGGCCTACGTCGGCGGGATCTCGCCGGACGCGTCGGGCCGCACGCCGGCCGCCGACGCCGGCCTCCAGGTAGACGACCTCATCACGGCCATCGACGGCGTGACGCTGACCGACAGCCGCCAGATCGTCTCGCTCATCTCGAGCAAGCGGCCCGGCGACACCGTCGAGATCACGTACAACCGGAACGGCGACACGCGGACGGCGGAGGTCACGCTCGGCCGCCGCCCCGAAGACGGCCAGATCAGCCAGAACTCGGGCGCCCCCGAGGGCGTCGAGCGCCCGTCGGCGGCGGAGCCGGCCACGATGGAGATGCTCGGCCTCACGCTGGAGACCGTCACGCCCCGCCTCGCGCGCCAGCTCGGCGACGACATCGCGGGCGTCGTCATCACCGACGTCGACCGGACGAGCGAGGCCTACCGCGACGCCAACCTCCGCCCGACCATGGTGATCACCGAGGTCGACCGCCAGCCGGTCACGTCGGTCGCCGAGTTCCGCGACGCCGTCGCCGACGTCGACGAGGGCGAGTCGTTCCTCGTCCGCGTCCAGACCGGGGCCAGCTCGTTCCTGACCGCCCTCACGAAGCAGTAAGGCCGTCGTCTACCGACCGATGTGAGCGGGGCGTGCCACGGCGGCGCGCCCCGCTTTTTCGTTCGCCTCCTCCACCCCGATGCCGAGGCGGCCCCCGTCAGCCGGCGTCGCGGAGCGCCTGCTGGAGGTCGACGCCGGCGCGGAAGGCGTCGGGGGACGGCGCCGCGCCGCGGGCCAGGAGCCGGTGGAACGCCGCCGCGTCCCGGTCGCGCCCCACGGCCGCCAGCGCGCGGACCGCGCCGCCCTCGACGTAGGCCACCACGAACTCCCGATCGTCGAGCGAGCCGTCGACAATGGCCTCGTCCCAGTGCTCGGCGTGGCCCACGTAGCGGAGGTTGACGCCGAACTGGCCGGTCCAGAAAAACGGGACGCTCTCGAACGGGACGGACGACATCGTCGGGTCGCCCTCGGCGACCATGTTGCGGGCGGCCGCCCGGCCATGCTGCTGCGCGAGCCGCCAGTGCTCGATGCGGACGGACCGGCCGAGCCGGGGGTCGGGGAAGGCGGCCACGTCGCCGGCGGCGAACAGACCGGGCGCCGCGCGCAGGGTCGCGTCGACGTTGAGCCCGCCGTCGTCGCGCCGGAACGGGGCCCGCTTCAGAAAGTCGGTCGCCGGCGCCACGCCGACGCCCAGGACCACGAGGTCCGCCTCGACGTCGCCGTCGCCGAGGACGACGCGGAGGCGCCGCGGCGTCTCGTCGTCGGGGTCGGCGTGGACCGTCTCGATGGCTTCGACGGAGGCGCCGAGGCGGAACGAGACGCCCTTTTCTTCGGCGGCCGTCTGGAACACACGGCCGACCTCGGGCCCGAGCGTGGCCGCGAACGGCGTCTCCTCCCGGTCGACCACGGTCACGTCGACGCCGCGCGCGCGCAGCGACGACGCGGTCTCCATCCCGATAAACGACGCCCCGATGACGGCGACCGACTCGACGCCCTCCGCACGGCGGACGAGGTCCTGGGCGTCCTCCCACGAGCGGAGCAGGAGCACCCCGTCGAGGTCGGCGCCCTGGACGGGGAGCCGGCGCGGCGTGCCGCCGGTCGCGACGAGCGCCACGTCGTAGGTCACCGGGTCGCCCTCTTCGAACGTGACCGTCCGCTTGTCCGGGTCGAGGCCGGTGACGGTCCGGTCGGTCCAGACCTCGATCCCGTGGCTCTCGTAGAACGCGCCGTCGCGGAGGCGGAGCGCGTCGTCGCCCGCGTCGCCGGCGAGGTAGGCCTTGGAGAGCTTGGTCCGGTCGTAGGGGGGGCGCGTCTCCTTCGTCACGAGGACGATCCGGCCGCGGTAGCCCTCCGTCCGGAGCGCTTCGGCGCAGGCCTCGGCCGCGGCGCCGGCGCCGAGAAGGAGGAACACGCGGTCGTCGTCGGAGGCGCTGGCGCTCGCCATGGCCGGCGTCTCGCCGTCGCTCTCACGGTAGGCGATGCCCTTGCCGTGATCGTCGGCGTCCTCGGGCACGCGGACGAGCACGTCGTCGCCCTCGACGCGGACCTCGAAGGTGCGGAGGGCGTCGGGGGCCGGCGGCTCGCAGAGGTCGCCGGAGGCGACGTCGAAGGCGGCGTGGTGCCACGGGCAGACGACGGTCGTCCCGTCGAGGACGCCCGTCGCGAGCGGCGCGCCGTAGTGGGTGCAGAACGCGGTGCAGGCGTGGAAGGCGCCGTCGACACGCGAGAGGAGCACGTCGGTGCCGTCGGCCTGGACCTGGCGCATCTCGCCGTCGGCGAGGTCGGAGGCCGCGGCAACGCGGACAAAGTCGGACATGAGGGGCACGGGGAGGGGCGGATCGTCACGGCCCAGCCCCCGCGGGGTTCCTCCGCCTCGGCGCCCTGGCGGACGGCCCGAGGCGGGCGGGGCCGGGCGTGGGGCGGCGCTACCTTCGGGGCCCCCTCCCCACCG
>JAAXJP010000154.1 GCA_012269805.1 Rubrivirga sp. | reverse complement strand
GCCGACCCCGTCGGGGCCAAGCGGCGGTTCGGGTACGTCCCCGAGCACGGCCACGTCTACGAGAGCTTCACGCCGAACGAGTACCTCACGTTCATCGGCCGGATGCACCGGCTCGGGGAGGACGTCATCCGGCGGCGGGCCGCGGCCCACCTCGCGTTCTGGGGGCTCTCCGGCGCCGCCGACCGCTCGATGGTCGGGTTCTCGAAGGGGATGAAGCAGAAGGTCCTCATCTCGGCCGCGCTTCTCCACGACCCGCCGGTCCTCCTGCTCGACGAGCCGCTCGGCGGGCTCGACGCCCACGCCGTGCTCCAGACGCGCGCGCTCCTCCGCACGCTGGCCGCCCGCGGGCGGACGGTGTTCTACTCCTCGCACCTCCTCGACGCCGTCGAGAAGGTCGCCGACCTCGTCGTCGTCCTCCGCGACGGGCAGATCCTCCAGACCGGCTCGCCCGAGGAGATCACGGCGTCCGGCGGCGGCGGATCGCTCGAGGACGCCTTCGGCAAGCTCACGGCCGCGGCCGACGCCTACGACCTCGCCGAGACGCTCGTGGCCGAGGCGTTCGCCTAGGCGCTCAGCGCGACCTCCTCCGCCTCGGCGGCCCAGCGGGCCTTCTCGCGCGTCCACAGCGCGGCCTCCTCCGCCTCGCGGACCCACTCGGCGACGGCCCCCCTCAGCACCCAGGTATAGCTGTAGAACGCGAGGAGCCCGAGCGCCCCACCGAGGCCGACCCCGGCGCCGCCCAGTGCGACCGTGCCGAGCATCGTCCCGCCCACGAGAACGGCGAACGCGGCCAGCCAGCCGACCCGCCCCAGGCGCCAGAGTGCGTGGACCAGCAGCGGCGTGAACACGACGGCAGCGAGGCCGAGGGCTGCCGCCAGCGGGGCGGCGGGGAGCCAGAAGCCCGCGAGGCCGGCCACGCCGGCCCAGCGTCCCAGCGTGAGCCAGCCGTGGAGCTGCTGGAGGCGCGGGAGATCGGAGGGGGAGGCCGGCACGGGCTCGGTATCGGCGCGGACGACGCGGGCCTAAGCCTTCGCCCCGCGCTCGTCGGAGTCCTCGTCGTCGGCCACGAGCGGGTTGTCGTCGTCGCCGGTGAGCACGCCGATGAGGTCGCGGACGGCCGCGTAGAGCAGGAGCATCACGGCCACGAGCACGCCGCCGATGGCCGCCGCCAGGAGCGAGACGGCGTAGTAGATCCCGACGTACCACGCCGCCGGGATCTCCGCCGCGTCGCCGAGCGGGACCACGAGGACAACGAGCAGGAGCGTCGCGGCCACGAACGCGACGACGTCGACGAAGGCGATCTGGCGGATCCGCTCGTAGTGGCCCCGTTTGATCTCGTGGTCGATCCCCGAGCTCAGGCTGAGCAGCGTGAGCATGAGCGCCAGCGTCGTCGCGCTGACCGTCATGACGCCGGAGGCGAGGAACCGCGTGGTCGGCAGCGAGGCCTCGAGGAGCACCCGTGCCTCCGCGCTGCTGACGGACCCGGCCACGAACACGATGGCGCCCATCACGAGCGCGGCCGCAGCGCCCCCGACGAGCGCGACGCGGAGGTCGGTGTGGATCCGGTCGCGGTCGCCGGGGGTGAGGTCGGAAAGGTGGAGCATTGGGAACGAGGCGCCAGGGACCGGGACCTACGAGCGCGCGCCCGACCCGATCCGCTGGAGCCGCCCGCGTCGCCCGGAGTAGAGGTCTCCCCCAGCCCGATCGCCCATGCGCGGAGCCGCCCGCCAGTTCGCCCTCGTCCTCGCCGCCCTCGTCAACGTCGGACTGAACGCGCTCGCCGGCGCAGGCCTCCTGTTCGGCACGCCGACCGGTGCCGTCTCAGACGTGAACCCGACGCCGATCACGCCGGCCGGGTGGGCCTTCTCGATCTGGAGCGTCATCTTCGTCGGCGTACTGGCGTCCGCCGTGTGGCAGGCGCTGCCGGCCCGGCGGGGGCCCCGCTACGACGGCCTCGGCGCGCCGTTCGTCGCGGCCAACCTCCTGAACGGCCTCTGGCAGATCCCGTGGTTGACCGGGCGGGTCGGCCTCGCCGCGCTCGTCATCGTTGGGATCCTGGCGTCGCTCGTGTGGCTCTACGTCCGGCTCGACCGGATGGGGCTCCGTGGCGCCGAGCGCTGGTGGCTCGGCGTCCCCGCTGCGCTGTTCCTCGCGTGGCTGACGGTCGCGGCCCCGCTGAACCTCACGATCTGGCTCCGCGATCTCGGCTGGACGCCGGCTGGGACGTTCTGGCCGGCCGCCCTCATCCTCGCCGTCGCGGGCATCGCCGGCACGTGGCTGGCGCGAACGGGCGACGTGACCGCGGCACTCGTGGTCCTGTGGGCCTTCGCCGCCATCGCCGCCGCCCACCCCGACCGCGTGACGCTCCTCGGCGCCCTCGCTGTTGGCGCGCTGGGGGTCCTCGTCACGGCCGTGTGGGGGGCACGCCGGCACGGCCCGTTTCCGACGCGAAACGCCGCTCCCGCTTGATCTGGACCGGTTCTAATGTTGCCTCCTCTCGGATCAGGGGGACCGGCCGATCGGTACCATCCCCACTGACCCGAACCACTTACTCCCTCCCGCTATGATTGCCCCGCAGCCCCAGTGCACCGCCTGCACCCACCTCGACCGCCAGGCCGAGGCCGACCCGCAGTGCGACGCCTTCCCCAGCGGCATCCCCGACGAGATCTGGACCAACGAGGTCGCCCACACCTCGAGCTACCCTGGCGACAACGGGATCCACCTCGAGCTCATCCCTCTCGACGTCCTGGGCCAGACGACCGGCGAGGCGTGAGCGCGCCCGACGCCGCCGAGTACCGGCTCATCGCCTGCGGCGTCCACGACCGGCTCGAACACTGGGCCGTCCGCGGCGACGCGGTCGAGGTCGTCTGGCGCGACGGCGATGGCGAGCGCCGAGCTACGACGACGATCGCCGACGTCTACGCCCGAGACGGAGCCGACTGGGTCCGCCTCGGGACCGGCGCCGAGGTCCGGGCGGACCGGCTCGTGCGTGTTGGCGGGGTGCCCGTAACGCCCGCCTGCTGAGGCCGGAACACCCCCGCCGAGAGAGTAGGGAGATCTCGGGGTTGCAGATGGACTCGCGACCGAGTACGCTACGGGATTGAATCGACACGCCTTCGGGTGGTCTCCGATGCCCGTGCTCACCGCGGCAATCGCCCTCCTGGTCTCCGTCGCGAGCTTTGTCTTCGCGGCCCTGGTGTTCGCCGAGAACCGGCGGCTCGAGCGGGAGAAGCACCGGGCCGTCGCGCTGTCGTCGACCCACACGGCGAGCCTGCTGCTCCAAGAGGCGCTCGACGTCGTCGGGAAGGTCGACGCGTTTTTCGACGCGTACGGCGTGGAGCTCGACGAGGACGCGGCCCGCGAGTACGCCGACTACCGCCAGTCGGTCAGGGACGACCACGGCAAGATCACGAAGGCCATGTCGGAGGTGGCCTACGGCAACCTCGCCGTCATCGAGTGCCGCGCGCTCGCGGCCCAGGCGACGCTCGTCGTCTACCGGACGATCGACAACCGGAAGGCGCTCCTCCGTCTGCTCACGCAGCTCCGCGACGGGATCGCGACGGGGACCCTCGCGGACGCGCCGCCGGCCCGCTCGGAACCGACCCCGCCCCCCTCGGGCGACGGCGCGGCGGGGGCGCCTCCGCAGAGCGAGCCCCCCCGGCGCGCGGCGTCGGGCTGGCAGCCGCCCCGGCGCGCGGCCCGGTAGCCCCGGCACGCGGCCGAGGCGCTCGGAGCAACGTTCAGACCGACGCCGCACGGCGCGCGCGGAGGCCCAGCCCGATCATCGCGACTCCGGCCAGGAACGCGACGCCCCCCACGCCGATCATCCACGGTGTCGACTGGCGGCCGGGCTCGAGGACGGCCGCCGTCGGGTCGGCAGGGTCGACGTAGACCGTCACGGCCATGCCCTCAGGGTAGCGATCGGCCTCGGCCTGCGCGCGGTCGCGACCCGCGTCGCCGTCCTCCGCGTTCCGCTCGCCGAAGCGGACGCGGTCGGCCGTGTACGTCCGCCCGCCAACGGCGTAGGTGTAGCGGACGACCGGCCGGTGCTCGTAGGTCGTGGGCCCGTACGGATTGCGGATGTCGCTCGCGTGGAACGACCGCCGAGTATCGACGCCGGACGCGACCACGCGGCCCTTTGCCTCGACCCACCTTGTCGAGGCGTCGCCATCGGAGGCGAGGCTGGCGGCGGCCCACAACCCGGCGGCGCCGATCAGGAACGTGACGACGCCGAGCCCGATGAGGGCGGCAGCGGACTGAGCAGGGGTCGCGGGAGCGGACATGGGCGGTCGGGCGGGTTTCCATTCCATGCGCGAGCTGGGGGTTGACGGGGTCGCCCGACTCCGTTCGCCTCGGTAGGCACGGCTGGCCGCCCAGCCGCGGTGGCGTTTCGGTCAGGGGCCGGACCCCGACGCGCAGCGGGGGGTGCCGCCGCATGGTCCTGTCCGTCACGCCGTTTGCCCAGCCGCTCCGCGTCCGCGTGGTGGCCGCCGACCCGCTCGTGCGTGCCGCGCTCCCGGCGCTGCTCGGGGCGACGGGCGCCGCGGCCGTCCCCACAGCGCCGAGGCCGGCGTTCTCCCGCTCTGCGCGCTAGCCGCCGACCACGACCGCGCCCAGGCGTTCGCGGAGGCGTTTCTCGCCGCGCCGGGTCAGGCGTCGTAGGTCGCTGCGAGCCGAGCGAGGCTGGCCTCAAACAGCTCGCGCAACACGTCCTCATCGACCTTGTCGAGGCGGGTGACGTAGACGCAGCCCGAGCCGGTCCGGTGCGGGCCGAGGCGCTCCAGGATGTCGGCGTGCGCGTCGGCGGTGCCGCCCATGCAGTAGAGGGCGAGGTGCCGCTTCTGGGGGGCAAACCCGATCCGCATCCAGTCGCCCTCGCGGCCCGAGGCGTAGCGGTAGTGGTACCGGCCGAACCCGACGATCTTCTCGCCCCACATCGCGGGCTCCTCGCCGGTCACGTCGCGAAGGATCTCGACGAGGCGGCGGGACTCGTCGCGGCGGCGCTCGCTATCGAGCCCGTCGATAAAGGCGTCGACGGAGGCGCCGGTGGGCTGGGTCTTGAGGTCGGACATGGATGGGGATGTGAGGGACCGACAGGGTACCAGGCGGGCGCGACATCGGCTCGTCGCCCTACACGCCCGGGGCTGCCAAGCTCTCCACGGGGAGGCGGGGCGAGCCGGCCAGGTCGTGACGTTCAGCCAGGAGGTCGCGAATGCGCCCCGCGTGGGCGCGCGTCTCCTCGGCGTGCTGCCCGTAGGACGTGCCGACACGAGCGCCGCTCGACTGGGCCAGCCGGTCGAGCATCCGGGCCCGCTCCTCGAGCGTCCGCAGCGCGACCCAGAGCGACTCCTCGACCGTCTCCTCCTGCGACTGGAGCATCGACCGTTGCGAGAACGCATGGCCGACGTGGCACCGGTAGCGGGTCGGGCCAGGCTGGTCGATCTCCCAGACGGGCCCCCCGCAGTCGGGGCACGAGACGGGGACCTGAACGCCGATCTGCTGGGTCATGTCGATGTCGCCGGTGGCGCGGGCGTCGATCCGCGCCTCGGTGCGGACGTCGTCGGGCGGCGTCCCGCTCTCGGCCGGGAGGTCGTGGACGATGGCCTCGACGCGGGCGGCCAGCGTCTCGGCCGGCGCGACGGCGTCGGGCTCGACGTACTGGAGCGCGTTGGCCGGCATGTCGCCGTGCTCGGCATCGGCCGGATCTTGGACGAGCGTCGGCCCGCCGGCGCGGTGGAGCGCAGCGAGCCCGGCCGCGCCGTCGTCGAGGAGGCCGCTCAGGACGACGCCCACGGCCCGTGCACCGTGCTCGGCCGCAGCCGAGCGCAACGCGACGTCGATGGCCGGCCGCGATCGGTTTACGCGCGGCCCGAACGCGACGACGAGCCGACCGTCGTCGAACCGGAGGTGCCGGTCGGCCGGCGCCACGTAGACCCGGCCGGGCTGGAGCGGGGCGCCGTCCTCGGCCATGTCGACCGTCAGCGACGTCGCCCTCTGGAGCCGCCGCGCGACGTAGTCGTCGGCCCCGGGCGCTTGGTGGAGGACGACGGCCACGGCGGCCGGGAGGTCGGCGTCGAGCGCGCCAACGAGGCGGGAGGCGGCGTCGAGCCCCCCGGCGGAGCCACCGATGACGACGAGGGGAGGCGTAGACATGGAGTACGGAGAGGGGCCGGGTCAACGACCAGACGCTCGCGGCGGGTCCTTCGGCGGGTCCTGCCCGGCGCCCCCTCCGGACGCCGCGGGTCACTCGATGCGCCACCCCACCTCCGTCGTACGCGCTGCGCCCGCTCCCGCCATCCCCGCGGCTTCGATGGCCGACGTCGCTTTTTTGCTGCTCAATTTTTCCTTCGTCGCGGCCGCCATTCGCACGGAGACGGGGACCCCGGTCGCGCTTCCCGATCTGCTCCACCACGGCTACGGGCCGACCCCGACGACGCTGGCGGTCTGCCCCGACGGCGCGGCGGTCACGCCCGAGGCGGCCGGAGCCCGAATCGCCGAGGTCGCCTCCGACCGGCTCGTTGTCACGTTCCTAGCCCACCGACGGACGCCGTACGGGGCCCATGTCACCGCGCCCGACGCGGTGCTCCTCGGGCACCGCGGCGCGGGCGTCGCGCCTCGGCTGGTCCTCCAGGATCTGGCCGAGGAGGGCGCGTAACCGGCGGTCGACTCGGCCGTAGGGCGCGCGTGTCGCTTTCCACCGCCCCATGCGTCTCGCCCTCCTCACCGCCGCTCTCCTCGCCGCTACCGCCTCGGCCCAACCAGCCGATCCGCCGTCGTCGAGCGGCTTCCTGATCGGGGCCGACGGCGTCGGCATTGGGATCGGCGACGTCCCACACGTGACGGGGATCCGGCTCAACGTCCGCGACCGCGCGCTCCGCCGCGTCGTCGGGCTCAACGCGACGGTCCTCGCCCCGAAGCCTCTGGCGGACAGCGTCGGGCGGGTGACCGGGCTCGCGCTCGGCCTCCCGCTGACCGGCGCCGCCGAGGTGGAGGGCGTCGCGCTCGGCCTGGGAGGCGTGGGCGCGACCGACCGGCTCGACGGCATCGCCCTCGGCGGGCTGGGCGTCGGCGCCGGCGGGAGCCTGCGCGGCCTCAGCGTCGGCGGGATCGGCGTGGGGGCCGGCGGTGACGTCCGGGGCATCAGCCTGGGGGGAATCGGGGTCGGAGCGGGCGGCGACCTGGTCGGGAT